>DATJRE010000300.1:0-3519 GCA_035505095.1 Bryobacteraceae bacterium
CAATCCCGAAACCGTGCGCATCGTGGTTCCGGGTGTCTGGTTTCGCGAAGGCGATATGGATCAGGGCCACTGCAATAACATCATCATCGAGATGAAGGACTATCTCATCGTGGTGGACGCCAACTTTCCCAGTGGCGCGCGAGCCGCGATGGCGGATGCCCGCCGCATCTCGCCCAAGCCGGTGAAGTACGTGTTCGATACCCATCACCATGGCGATCATCTCTACGGCAACCCGATCTGGACCCAGGCCGGCGCCACCACCATTGCCTTCAAACAAGTGGGCGAGGAACTGAAGCGCTTCGAGCCGGCCCGCTGGCAGGCGGCCGCCAAAACCCGCCCCGATGTGGCCGATCTTCACCGCGACGGCCCCGAGCCTCCCAAGCAGGATATTGACCAGCCACTGTACGTTCTCTCCGACGGCACGCGCAAGGTGGAGTTTCGCTACTTCGGCTGGGCCCACACCCGCGGCGATGGCTTTGTGTACCTGCCCAAGGAACAGGTGCTCTGCTCCGGCGATGCCGTGGTCAATGGCCCCTACAACAGCACTGCCGACGCCAACATCGGCAATTGGCCGGTAGTGCTTCAGGCGGCCGGGAAACTGAAGGTGAAGTATGTGTTGCCGGGCCATGGCATGATGGGCGGCCGTGAACTAATCACCGGGCAGGCACGATTTATGACCGAGTTATACAAGGCCGTGAAGGCCGGAGTGGAACAGCATAAGTCGGTAGAGGATTTGCAGGCTTCCATCCAATTGCCGCGCGCGGTCGAAGGCTGGGTCGGCGAGGCTTCGCTGAAGCAGCAGATCCACGACGCTTTCGAGGAGATCAGCCAGGGCAAGCCGCGGGGATCGCTGCAGCAGTAACCCATCGCGCCGCGGCACGGGTTTGCCACGGCCCAAGGTAACCGGCTTTCGCGGACCGGCGTCTCGCTCGCGGGCCGGTTCTTGGCCAACCGCTGCGCCGTGGCACAACCCGGTTGCCTACGGCGAACGGCTTTCCCGGACCGTTCGCCGGGAATCGCCGCGCCGCAACCGCCCCTCTCGGACCGGCTCCGCAGCCTGCTAAAATCCAAGTCACCCGTTAGCCGGAGAATCCATGAAAAACCTGTTTCTGACGCTTCTGCTTTCGTTGATGGCGCCGCCGCTGCTCGCCCAGGGCGCGCCGCCCCAAGGGGCTCCGGACCAGCCCTACGCCGTCGAGTACTATTACAAAGTGCAATGGGGCCATCAGCAGGAATTCTTGCACCTCTTCCTCAAGAACCATTACCCTTTGCTGCAGAAAATGGTCGAGAGCGGCCGTATGACTTCAGTGAAAATCGAGACGCCCGCCAACCACATGACCGAAGATTCGCGCTGGGACTACCGCGTCACCATCCGTTTCAAGAACTCAACCCTGGCCACCACCGCCAATCCGGATGAAGAGCGCGTGATCAAACAACTCTGGCCCGACCAGGCCACTTACCAGCGCGAAGAGCAGCGCCGCTTCGAGATCCTGCTGGCCCACTGGGATCTCCCGGTGACCGATATCACGCCTGCGAAAAAATAGCCGGGGCAGTCCCGCCGGAGGGCCCAGCCCCCCGTGCGCCGCCGGTAGGTGCAACTCGCTGGCCGTGCCGTCCGTAAATTGTAATATGCGGTCGGTTTTGCCGTTATTGGCCTGCCTGGCGGTCTCCGCCTTCTCCCAGGCCGGTGGAGGAGAGGACCCGCGGGAGATCGTGCGGCGCTCTGTGCAGCTCGATCAGGCTAACTGGATCCGCATGGCCGATTACACCTGGGTCATGCGGCTGCGCGAGCGCCATTTCGATTCGCACGACCGCGTCACCTCCGATCACAGTGAGGCTTGGGAGAACTTCATTCTGGATGGCCAGCCCTTCCAGCGCACGCTGGAGCGCGATGGGAAACCGCTTCCGGCGGCGGAAAAACAGAAGCAGGAACAGAAGCTGGATAAGGCCGCCGCCCGGCTGGAAGGCGAAACTCCCGAACAAAAGCAGCAACGCGCCGCCGACTATCAGAAGACCCGCCGCCATGAGCGCGCCTTCCTGCTGGAGATCCCCGACGCCTTCGATTTCCGCCTGGAAGGAAGCGAGCAAATTGACGGCCAGGATGTGTGGGTCGTCTCCGGCACGCCCAAACCCGGATACCACCCCAAGAGCCGCGAAGGCGCCGCGCTCCTGAAAATCCACGGCAAAATGTGGATTGCCAAAACCGGATACCAGTGGGTCCGGGTGGAAGCGCAAACCACCCAGACCATCTCGTTCGGATGGTTTCTGGCCCGCCTGAATCCCGGAGCCAAACTGGTACTGGAAGAGGAACTGGTCAACGATGAAGTCTGGCTGCCCAAGCGCGAGTACATGACCGGCAGCGGCCGGATCGGGCTGGTGAAGCGCGTCGCGGAGGATGCCGAAATCACCTGGAACAATTACAAGAAGTTCCACGTGGAATCCAAAATGACCCCGGGCGGCCCAGGTGGGCCGTAGAAGGCCATCGGGCGGACGGCGCCGCACGCATTAGAATGAAGGGATGAAAGCCGCGCTTCTTTTACTGGCCTTGTCCCTGTGCCTCTCGGCCCAATCGGTGGGCGCCGCACCGGGGCTGAACAGCGATTTGCAAAGCCTGCGTGCAGGCGCACGCCCCACTCCGGCCTTCACGCGCCAGGTGGTTGCCCACATTCTGCTGCTGGCGGAGAGAACCCACGAGCCGCAAGCGCCCACCCTGCAACAGTTCTCCGAAAGCCTGGTGGCTGCGCTGTCCGGCCATTCGCCGGCCCGGGAAGACATCGACCGGCTGGCCGGCGATATCGAAGAGGTCTTGCAAAGCGCCGGCACCTCCACCGCCGGTTTCGAGCAGACTATCCAGGACTTTGAGAAGCACCTCATGCACGCCGGCGTACCCGCAGTCCGGTCGCGCCTGGTGGCGTCCAATCTGGAGCACATCGGCCGCGAGGTTCGCGGACCCGAAGGCGTTCCGGTCAAATAGGGCGGCGCGACGCCACAGACTGGTGATCAGAGCCGTTTCCCGGGCAGCACCCGGAGCTGCCTCCGGCCCTCGATTCGATAGGTCTTCCGCCCCAGGTGAAACAATTCGGTCAACACCGCCTCGGAGGTGACCAGCGGCAGGCGCAGCGACGGAGACGTCTCCACGCAGAGCCGATGCCAGCGATCGGTGGAATCAAGCAGCGGCAGGATCGCGCCCGTATCGATCAGCGCGTCAGCGTGCATACTTCCTTCGCAGGCGCTCGCGGACGCCGCCGCTTGGTGCGGTCTCGGTTGCCGCCACGCATCGTCTCCGGCGCATTTTTTCAACCATTCCTGGGCTGCCAGATCCAGTGCCGCCGAAAGCGAAACTTTGAGCCGTAGCTCCCGCTCTCACCCCACATCCGGCAGCAGGAACCGCGCCGGACGCGCCGCCGCCTGCGCTACTCCCTCCGCCGCCAGGTAGCCGCTGCGCACCGCGCCTTCCATCGTCGCGGGCCAGCCTGTGCGGGTCCAGTCGCCGGCCAGAAATACCTTCGGCAACCCCGA
>DATJRE010000301.1:0-4885 GCA_035505095.1 Bryobacteraceae bacterium
AGGTCGTCGAGCAGATGGCGGCTCACCCGGCCACCGACAAGTCCGTACAGGGCTTCCTCAAGGACTTCCAGGGCTGGATGTCCTGATGAAGATCTGTTTCGATATCGACGGCGTGCTGTGCGACCAGGTGGCCCGCGACTACCAGGACGCACAGCCCAACCAGCCCATGATTGACCTGCTCAATCGGCTCTATGACCGCGGTCACCACATCGTCCTTCATACCAGCCGCTTCATGGGACGCACCAGGAGCAATCCTCAGGAAGCCGAGCGGATCGGACGCGAACTCACCGAGCGCCAACTCGCCGCGTGGGGCGTACGCTACCACGAATTGTGGATGGGCAAGCCCCGCTACGATTACGTGATCGATGACCGTTCGGTCTTCTACGACGCCGACTGCGCCCGCATCGAAGCCTTCCTTGAAGAACGCGAGCTGAGCGCGGCCAGGTAGGGCCGGCCGCTCAGCTCGTTTCGGGCATCGCCGCGCGCGCAATCAGTTGTGTCGTGCTGAATCCTTCCACAAAAGGAACAATCGCTACGCGTCCGCCCCAGGAGCGCACCTCCGGCGCCCCCACAATCTCATCGGCCACGTAGTCGCCGCCTTTCACAATCACGTCGGGGCGCAGGGCAATCATCAGTTCAAGCGGCGTCGGCTCGTCGAACACCACCACGGCATCCACGGCCTCAAGGCCCGCCAGAACGCGAGCCCGCGCATGTTCTGGCACAATAGGCCGCGCAGGTCCTTTCAGCCGCGAGACTGACGCATCGCTGTTAATGCCCACGATCAGCCGGTCTCCCTCGCGCCGCGCGTCGTCGAGCAACGTCACGTGGCCAATGTGCAGCAGATCGAAGCAGCCGTTCGTGAACACAACGCGGAGGCCCGCGTCCCGCCACTCCTCCACTCGCTCCGTGAGGCGGTCCAGCGGCATGATCTTCGCTTCCGGCCTGGGAAGAGCCACGGTCCTCACGATGTGATCTCCTCGCGGCAGATGACCTGCATCGCAGCCTGGAATACCTCGTCAACGCTGATGGATTCTATGCAGATTTTCTTTTTCTCGATGCAGGTAGTCAGGTGGCAGGCGGAGCACTCCACCCGGTGATAGATGGAGCGGTGCCGCTCTCCGATAGGATACCAGCGGCCTGGAAAGTCAAGCGCGGCGAAGGGAATGACGCACGGCACGCCGTAGGCCGCGGCCAGGTGCATCGGACCGCTGTCAGCGCCCAGGAACAGTCCGGCCCGGCGCAAGACCGCCGCCGATTCCCGCGGCGTAAGCAGGCCGCAGAGGTTCACCACCGCGGCCTTCCACCCGCCGGCGGCGTATTCGCTCACCTCTGCATCTTCCTTTGCGCCGATCAGGACCAGCGCATGCCGGGGAAACTCGGCCGAAAGTCTGCCCAGCAGCTCCCGCCACTTATCCTGTCCCCACTCCTTGGCCTGCATCTTCGTGCCCGGCCCGCAAGCGATAAAGGACGCCCCGCCCAGCGCAGCCAGTCTTTCCTCCGCTTTTCCCGTCTCTGCACTCGTAAGCCGCAGATCCCAGCTCGCCAGCTCGGTAAGATCCATGGTCCCCAGCGATTGGATGCAGCGAAGCAGCCGGGACGCTTCCCGCTCCCACAGGCCCGTCGCCGGATCGAACCGGCTCGTGGCCAGATCGCCCTCCGGAAGGCCAACCATACGGCGAACTCCGCTGAAACGGAAAAACAGCGCATCGCGCCGCACTGCCTGTGCGCCGCGCGGAGGCGTAAGGTAGACGAGCACATCCGGGTGGAACCGCCGAATCCGCCAGGAGAGTCTGAGCAGTTCAGCCGGACTCCGCGTGCCGATGGTATAGCGCATGTAGCCATGCACCAATCCCGAATCGCCCAGCACCGCGGCCGACGCCGGCGCCTTCGCGTGGACTGGAAAATTGGTCAGCATCCGCCGTTCGGCCTGCGGAAAAGCGCGCGCGATCAGGTGAAATGAGGGCAGGGCGACAACAGTATCGCCCAGGCTCCCGATGCGGTAAATCAGAACCTTCCGTACCGGTAATTCAGACCGCACGCAGTCTCCTCCTATGGCATTCGATGGAACTTTCTTTTCTAGTGTCCTGTCTCCAAAGTTCGCATTAAAAACAAGCTGTCATCCTGAGCGAACGGGGCCCCAAACGCTTTCCGGTTTGGGGGTGGTGAGTCGAAGGATCGGCGGTTGTTCTTCAATGAACTTCTGGGACATCACACTAGAATCCTGGCAGCAATCGGGATCCAGTCATTCACGGGACAAGTGGGAGGAAACCGCAGGTCCCGCCCATCCTGTCACTCTGTTCAGCTGTAATTCAACCACGGAAGTCGGGTGCCGGGTACCGGGTGCCCCAGGTCTCGATTTTGAGACCTGGGAAATCACGAAATCATCCGGTCACAGTACTAATACGACTTCATTTCCACGATGGCTTTCAGAATGGTTTCGCGATTCTGTAATTCAACCACGGAAGCCGGGTGCCCCAGGTCTCGATTTTGAGACCTGGGAAATCACGAAATCATGCGGTCAAAGTACTAATACGACCTCATTTCCACGATGGCTTTCAGAATGGTTTCGCGCTGCGGAAGAATTGCGTCTTCAAGAATCGGCTGGTAAGCGACAAATGTGTCCATGGAACCGATGCGCTTGACAGGTGCATCGAGGTCTTCAAACAACTCGTCCGCGATCCGCGCCGCAATCTCGGCGCCGTAGCCCCAACTCAACATGTCCTCCTGGGCAACGATGACGCGGCCGGTCTTGCGTACTGAGGTGGCGATAGCCTCCCAGTCGTAGGGATTCAGCGTGCGCAGATCGAGGATCTCGACGTCGATCCCTCTTTGGCGATGGACTTCCTCGGCGGCCTGCAGGGCCCGCGGCACGATTGCGCCGTAGGTGACCAGGGTGATGTGTGCGCCGGGCCGCACGATCTTGGCCTTGCCAAACGGAATCGCGAACTCCGGTCCCGGGTAAGGCGCCCGGCCGAAAGACTCGCGGTAAAGGCGCTTGTGCTCGAGGAAAAGAACTGGATCGTCGCAGCGGATGGCCGTGCGCAACAGGCCGTTGGCATCGAGCGCATTCGACGGAAAGACCACCCTGAGCCCGGGAATGTGCGTAAAGATGCTCTCGCCCGACTGCGAGTGGTAGATCGAGCCCCCGCTGATGTAGCCGCCAATTGGAACCCGGATGACCGCCGGCGCCCTCCAGTTCCCGTTCGAACGCCAGCGCATCAGCGCCAGTTCGTTGCGAATCTGGTGCATGGCCGGCCAGACGTAATCGAAGAACTGAATCTCCACCACCGGCTTCATTCCCCGGACCGCATAGCCCACCGCACGGCCGACAATGTTGGCCTCGGCCAGGGGAGAATTAAACACGCGCTCCGATCCAAACTCGGTTTGCAGCCCCGCCGTAAGCTTGAAGACCCCGCCCTTGCCTTTCACCTCATCGAGGGCCGCCTCGCGGCTCGCGTCGGCCACGTCTTCTCCGTACACCACGATGCGCGGATCGCGTCTCATCTCGTCGTGCAGGCACGCATTGATCAGGTCGACCATCGTCCGCGGAGCCTTGGCTTTCGCGTCGCCGCCATCGTCTGCGGCAGCCGCCGGTTCGGTCGCCAATGCCGCGCTGGTCGGATCGAGATCCTCAGAGTAGACGTGCGCGGGAATACTCGCCACCGAAGGCAGGGGCGCCTCTAGCGACCGCGAAGCCGCCTCGCCGGCCTCGCGCTCAACGGACCGCTCCAGCTCCTCCACCTGTTCGGCAGTCAGGATGCCCTCGCGCACCAGCCACATCTGCATCCTCGACACAGGATCGCGCAGCGCATCGGCCGCGCGCTCCGCCGACGACCGGTAGAGCCTGTCGTCGTCTGAAAGCGAGTGCGAATACGGACGGATGCAATGGCCGTGCACGAAGGCAGGCCCCAGTCCGGCCCGGCAGTATTCCGCTGCGGCCTGAAACGCCCGCAGGCAGACCACAGGGTCCGTGCCATCGATCTCGGCAAAGTGGAAGTTGGGAAAATTCGCGACCAGACGTGAGATATTCCCGCCCGGCGTATTCACTTCCACCGGCACGCTGATCGCGTAGCCGTTGTCCTCAACGCAGAAGATCACCGGAAGCTTCGCGTTCGAGGCCGTATTCATGGCCTCCCAGAACTCGCCCTGCGAAGTCGAACCCTCCCCCAGGCAGGCCAGGACAACTTCGTCGCCATGGAATGTCACATTGCGGAATGCCCTGTAGTCGCCGCTGGCCTTGGCCGCCGCCTCCGGATGCCGGCTGAAATACCGCCCCGCCTCCGCGCAGCCCACCGCATGCAAAAGCTGCGTCGCCGTTGATGACGAGGTGCTCACAATGTGCAGCGGCGGACTGCTCCAGTGGGTTGGCATCTGGCGTCCGCCGCTCGCCGGATCGGTTGCCGCGCCCACCGCCTGCAGCATCATCTCTCCCGGCGTCACCCCGAGCGCCAGGCACAAGGCCCGATCGCGATAGTAGGGGAAGAACCAGTCGTACCCGGGCCGCAGCGCGAGCGCCGCCCCCACCTGCAGGGCCTCATGCCCCGCGCCCGAAATCTGGAAGTAGATCTTCTGCTGCCGCTTGAGCAGGATCTCACGGTCGTCCAGGGAACGGGAGAGCGCCATCAATCGATAGATTTCGACCAGCCGCTGGGGGCTAAGACCATCAACGGCAGCATCTTTTTCGGGCGCACCTACGCCGGAGACCGCAAGTTCCATTCCCTGTATTCTCCCTCAAACTCGGCCAGTTGGGGAAGCCCAGGCCCGATTGTAACGCGCACGCCAGCTCCGTTGCAGCCGATACCGTGACGCCCGGCTAAACGACTACCGGCTGAAAGCCTGTAGGTTTGGTTGGGACTGGAAGTCGCCGGTTTGCGGCTGAAGCCGC
>DATJRE010000302.1:0-31269 GCA_035505095.1 Bryobacteraceae bacterium
GCCGGCCCGCCCGGCGATTCCACGCTCCGGGCCGCCTTTGATCGTCTTCAGGCCGAGATCAACCGCTGCTGCGAGGAGGAAAAACTCGTCGCCTAAAACCTGACTCATTTACATTACAATTTCTTGGGTAAGGACTCTAGACATAGGCTGCTCCGATCACGATACCATCGCGACGGGAACAGCGTGCTCCGAGGCCGGAGCTGGCCTTGCAACACCCCGTACAATAGGTCATGCGTTGGGTGTTTCTATTCCTGCTGGGCGGCTGCCTGGCATACGCGGCGGTCGATGACGCGACCCGCCAGTTGAGCCGCGATATCTTTCGCGAGCTGATCGAAATCAACACCACCGATTCGGTGGGCAGCACCACGCGCGCCGCCGAGGCCATGGCGCAGCGGCTGAAGGATGCCGGCTTCCCGGCCGCCGATATCCAGGTGCTCGGTCCGAATGACCGCAAAGGAAACCTGGTGGCGCGCCTGCGTGGCTCGGGCGCCCAAAAGCCGGTGCTGATCATCGGCCACCTGGACGTGGTGGAGGCGCGCCGCGAGGATTGGACCACCGACCCCTTCCAGTTCATCGAAAAGGACGGCTACTTCTACGGCCGCGGCACCCAGGACATGAAGGTGAACGACGCTATTCTCATCACCACCTTCATCCGCTTCCACCGCGAGCACTACGTTCCCGACCGCGACCTGATTCTGGCGCTCACGGCCGACGAAGAGGGCGGCAAATTCAACGGCGTCGAGTGGCTGCTCCAGAACCACCGCGGACTGATCGACGCGGCCTTCGTGCTGAATGCCGATTCCGGCGGCCTCACCACCATGCACGGCAAGCCCGTCAATGTGGATCTGGAGGCCAGCGAGAAACAATATGCCGATTTCCAGTTGACGGCGCTCAATCCGGGCGGACATAGTTCGCTGCCAAGGCCGGACAATGCCATTTACGAGATCGCGGATGCGCTCTCGCGGCTGGAACATGCGCCGTTCCCGGTGGAATTGAACTCGGTGACGCGCACCTATTTCGAGCGCCGCGCGGCGCTGGAAAACGGCCAGTTGAAGGCCGACATGAACGCCATCCTGCACAATCCGCCCGAGGCCCCGGCGGTGGCCCGCCTCAGCCGCGACCCGCGCTACAACTCCATGCTGCGCACCACCTGCGTGGCCACGCGCCTGGCCGGCGGCCACGCCAACAATGCTCTGCCGCAGAGCGCCCAGGCCATCGTCAACTGCCGCATCCTGCCCGGGCACACGCCCGAAGAAACACGCCAGGCCCTCATCGGCATATTCGCTGACGCCAAAGTCACCGTGCGCTACGTGGCCTCCGATGGCACGGTGAAAGATCGCGCTCCCGAAAGCAAAGGCTTCCCCACCGTGCTGCCACCACCGGACGTGTTGCAGCCGCTTGAAAAGGTGGCCGCCGAAATGTGGCCCGGCGCTCCCGTAATTCCGGAAATGGAAACCGGCGCGTCCGACAGCGTCCACACCATGGCGGCGGGAATCCCCAGTTACGGCGTCAACGGCATCGGCATCGACCAGGACGACATCCGCGCGCACGGCAAGGATGAGCGCGTGCGCGTCGCCTCCTTTTTCGAGGGCGTCGATTTCTACTACCGCTTTCTGATGGCCATGACTGCGGGAAAATAGCAGGCATGCGCCTCGCCCACGCCTTTGCGTTTTTTCTGGCTGCCGCATCGGCGGCCGCGCAGGTGCCGTCGCCGGCGCTTCTGGTGGTGAATAAAGAAGGCTCGCTGGCGATTGTCGATCCGGCCACGCGCAAGGTACTGGGCACCGTGCGCACCGGCGACACGCCGCACGAAGTGGCCGCGTCCGCCGATGGCCGCCTCGCCTTTGTAGCCAACTATGGCGGCGCGATGCCAGGCAATACCATATCGGTAATCGACCTGGCCACGCGCAAGGAACTGCGCCGCGTCGATCTCGGCCCGCTTCGCCGTCCTCACGGGCTGGCCTTCGCCGGCGGCAAGCTGTACTTCACCGCGGAAGTGAACCGATTGATCGGCCGCTACGATCCCGCCGCGAATCGGATCGATCTGCTGCTCGGCACAGGCCAGATCACCACACACATGATTATGGTCAGCCCGGACCTGAACCACATCTACACCGCCAACATCGGCTCCGACAGCATCAGTATTATCGATGCCGCCGGAATTGAGAACTGGAACGAAACCGTTGTGCCGGTGGGCCGGGGTCCCGAAGGCTTCGACATCACTCCGGATGGCAGGCAACTGTGGGCCGCGCACTCGCGCGATGGAGACGTTTCGGTGATCGACCTGTTTTCCAAGCGCGTGGTGCGTACGTTCAGTGCCGGCACAAAACGCTCCAACCGTCTGAAGTTCACGCCCGATGGCCGCCTGGTGCTGATTTCCGATCTGGATGCCGGAGACCTCCTGGTGATGGAGCGCGAGACGCGCAACGAGATCAAGCGAATCAAGCTGGGCCACAACCCTGCCGGCATTCTGATCACCCCCGATAGTGCACGCGCTTATGTAGCCGTGACAGGCGATAATGATGTCGCCGAAATCAATTTGAAAAGCCTGGAGCTGTCGGCCCTGATCAAGACGGGAACGGGACCGGACGGGATGGCCTGGGTTCGGTGAGGGCGGCTCTCCGGCGCCCGGACCCGCCATTGACAACGTATATACGTTGCGATACAGTGCGATTTTGGCCAATGGATTCGAGTTCGAGTGGGACGATGAGAATAGAAATCACCTGGCCCTCCACAAGGTAACTCCGGCGGAGTTCGAGCAGGTGATGAGGAACGATCCGTTGGATCGTGATTTCGACTTGGCCGGGCACGAAGAACGATATCGCGCAGTGGGACTCACCGATGGAGGCCGGCTGCTGTCGATAGTATGGACATTTCGCAAGAGTAAGGTCCGCGCGGTCACCGCGTTTCCGGCAGGTAACGCGGACACGAAGGCCTTCCGGGAACGATTCCCATGACGAAAAAAAACAAGCGCCTTGTACCGGCTTTTCCAACTGAAGCAGAAGAGGCCGAATGGTGGTACCAGAACCGCGAACGTCACGGCAAGGAGCTTCTTGAGGCCGTAAGAAACGGGGAAGCCCAGATTTTGACCAAGGAAAAGCTCCTCGAGCGCCTCGCGGCATCCAAGAAGAAGCCGGCCCCCGTGGTGTCGCTGCGAATTCCCGAAGCGGATCTCATCCTGGCCCGCAAGCAGGCCGCGCGGAAGGGTCTGGCCTACCAGACCTACATCAAATCACTGCTCCACGAAACTCTCGTCAAGCGCGAGAAGAAGGCCGGCTGACCTGACCGCGGCTCAAAAGTGTGTCCTCGCCTCGTCCTTCTCCGTGTTTCCTCCGCTCCCTCCGCGTCTCCGCGGTGAAGACGGCCGCCCTCATGCCGCCAGAGGCAGCTCGATCCTCACCCTCAGCCCCGGCGCCGCATTCTCCGCCCACACATTGCCATGGTGCAGGCTGACGGCCCGCTTGGTGATGGCCAATCCAAGCCCCGCTCCGCCGGTCGCGGTGTCGCGCGAATCGTCCACCCGGAAGAAAGTGTGGAAGATCTTGCCGAGCGCCCAATCGGGCACGCCCGGCCCATAATCGCGCACCGCGATGCGCACCGTGCTGCAGGCCTTCTCCAGGCTCACTTCCACCTGCGATCCCTGCGGCGTGTAGCGGATGGAATTGCGCAGTACGTTCTCGATGGCCCGCCGCAGAAGCTCCTCGTCACCGCGGAGAGTGATCGGGTCACCTGCCTTCATGGCGATGGCGCAACCGCGCGCATCCGCCTCCAGCCGGCAATCCTCTACCACCGAAGCGATCAGCTCGTCGATCCGCACGATCTCCGGCAGGTTCGAGGAAGGGTCGCCTTCGGCGCGCGTCATCTGTACCAGCGCCCCCACCAGGTCGGTGAGCCGGCGGATCTCTTTCTTCATGCGGGCCACCGCCGAGTCGCGGTCCTCCGCCGTGCGCACCAGTTCCGCGGCAAAGCTCAGGCGCGCCAAAGGCGAGCGCAGCTCGTGCGAGATATCCTGCAGCAGCCGGCGCTCCGCCGCCACCAGCGTGCCGATGCGCTCCGCCATGCGGTCGAAAGCGCGGCCCAATTCGCCGATCTCGTCCTTGCGCGCGGAGTTCACCCGTGCGGTCAAGTCGCCGGCCCCAAAGCGGTCCACGGTGCGCGCCACGCTGCGCAGCGGCGAAGCGATATTCAAAGCCAGAATCCAGCACACCAGAGCCACCGCCGCCAGAATCAGCAGGTAAAACGGAATGTAGCTGCCGAGGTCCAGGGGCATGTCGTTTACTACGATCAGCCGGTATCGCCCGTCGCGCGAGCTCTGCACCACCGTAAACCGGCCGCCGGCACGGTGCGGTACGCCCCACTTCCGCCCCACCGCGTTGAACAACGCCGAGCGGTCCTCGCCCGTGACCAGGTCCTTACCCTGCGCGTCGGTCAGGTAGCGGCGCCCCGCCAGGTAGCGATTCAAGTGGTCCATGTAGGCAGCCAATTGAGCCGGGCCGCCCTGCACATAAGCGGCAGACGCATCTTCCAGCAGCATCGCATCCACCCGGCCGGGGTCCATCCCGCCGCCGCGCGCGTGCATCGACATGAAGACCGTCACCACTATGAAAGCCCCCAGCGAAAGCACCAGGGTCGCGAAGCACCACAGCAGGATTTTGGCGTAGACCGACCTCACGCTTCCTCCCCTTGCCCTGCCGCGAATAAGTAGCCTACTCCGCGAACCGTGCGAATCGGCGAGCGGCCCGCACCTTCCAGCTTCTTGCGCAGGTGGCTGATGTGTACATCGAGCGAACGCTCATAGGGTGTCGACCGCCGCTGGTATAACGCCGCCGCCAGTTCGTCGCGCGACACCGTACGGCCCGCCGAACGCACCAGAATTTCCAGGATGTCGAACTCGATGGCGGTGATCTCCAGATCGCTCTCGCCCAGCGAGGCCCGCCGCGTCTGCGCGTCCACGCGGACGCCACCGGCTTCGAATACCTGCACTTCGGGCGTTTCCCGCCGTCCGGTCCGCCGCAGCACCGCCCGGATGCGCGCCAGCAATTCCTCCGGCCCAAACGGTTTCGGCAGGTAATCGTCGGCGCCGGCGTTGAGTCCCGCCACGCGATCCATCTGGGCGGTGCGCGCGGTCAGCATGATCACCGGGGTAGTGCTACGCTTGCGCAACTGCCGCAGCAACTCGAAGCCATCCAGCACCGGCAACATCACGTCCAGCAGGATCAAATCGAATTCGCCTTCCAGCGAACGCGCCAGGCCTGTGCGCCCGTCATGTACCGCGTCGATCCGGAACCCCTGCTGCGAAAAGTAATCCTTCATCAAAGAGCATAGTTCCAGGTCGTCCTCTACCAGCAGGATCGACTTCGCCGCGCGGTTGGCGTCCGTGGCCGTCACAAAAGGTTTCCAGACTCCTTTGTAGCGCAAACCGCAGCTCGCGTGGCCCGCCGCCGGTCCGCTTTTACAAAACTTAAGACGCGGTGTGGCCCCGCGTGTCGTTTACTGGAAGAGATGAGAAAGTTGCTATCTGTCCTCGGCGTGGCGGTGTGCGCGGCCCTGGTCTGCGCGCAGACGGCGTCGAAATCGTTTGTCGGCACAATCACCGGCTTCCGCCCCGAAAAGGCCGAAGTGGAGATTAAGCCGGACAATGCTCCGGCGGTGGTTGCCAGGTTTACTCCGGATACCATTGCGCAGCGCGTCGCCCCGGGAGAGAAAGATCTCAAAAAAGCGCAGGCCATTCCGGTAACCGATGTGGCGGTGGGCGACCGCGTTCTGGCCACTCTCGAAGCCGGCTCATTGAACTTGCGGCGCATCATCGACATGTCCTCCGGCGACATCGCCAGGCGTAACGCTGCCGATCGTCTGGATTGGACGCGCCGGGGCGTCTCCGGTGTGGTGGCGGCCGAAAACGGCAGCGAGATCACTCTCAAGATGCGCACCATGACCGGCGAGGTCCAGGCCGTGGTCACGGTGACCGGGAAGACTTCGTTCAAACGGTACGCGCCCGATTCGGTGAAGTTTGCCGATGCGCGAGAAAGCAAGCTGGAGGAAGTCGGCGTGGGCGACCAGTTGCGCGCCCGCGGGCAAAAAAGCGAGGACGGTCTGAAAGTCACTGCCGACGAGGTGGTCTTCGGCACGTTCCAGACCAGGGCCGGTTCGATTACCGCCGTGAACGCCGAGACCGGCGAAGTGACCGTCAAAGAGATGGCTTCCGGTAAGCCGCTGGTGGTGAAAGTGACCGCCGATTCGCAGCTCAAGCAGATGCCCGATCTGTCCGCCATGATGGGCATGATGGGCCGCGGCGGCGCGCCGGGAAACGGGGCGCCCCCCAACGGGATGTCCCCAGGGCCCCCCGGAAGCGGCCCCGGCGCGGCTCCCGGCCGCGGCGGCATGATGGATCTCGCGCAAATGCTGGAGCGCATGCCCGCCGCCAAACTCGACGAATTGAAACCCGGAGAGACCATCGTCGTCTCCAGCACCAAGGGCGCCAAAACCGATGAGATTACCGCCATCATGCTGCTGGCCAACGCCGACATGCTGATCCGGATGGCGACCATGAATTCCGGCCGCGGCGGCCGCTCCGGCGCCGGCGGTGGAGTGAACGGCGGCGCCATGGGCGGCATGGGCGGTGGACTCGGAGACATGAGCGGCTTCGGCATGCCCAGCATTATTTTCTAAAACGGCGGACGTTCGTCTGCCGCGGCAATTAAAGGAACCCGACAATGAAACGCACGCTACTTCTCTGCTTATTCCTGTTCTGTCTGGCAGCCGCCGGTCTGGCTCAAGCGCCCCCGGCGCCCAGCCTGCACGGTGTGGTCACCGACCCTTCGGGAGCGGTCGTTCCCGGCGCCCTGGTGCAGGTGCGCGGCCCCGGCGGCGAGCAGCGCCAAACCACCAACGATGCCGGCGAATACACATTCCCCTCGCTGCGCGCCGGCAAGTACCTGCTGCGCGTGATCGCCAAAGGCTTCAGCGTCACCGAGCGGCAGGATTTCGAAATCACGGCTCCCTCCACGTTCGATGTCCAGCTCACCATCAAAGCCGAAGCACAGGTGGTGAATGTCGAGGACGAGGCCAATAAAGTCTCGGCCGATCCGGCCAATAACGGCGGCGCGCTGGTGCTGAAAGACAAGGACCTGGATACCCTCTCCGACGATCCCGACGAGCTTTCCCAGCAGTTGCAGGCCATGGCCGGCCCCGGCGCCGGGCCCAGCGGCGGCTCCATATACATCGACGGCTTCACCGGCGGCAACCTGCCCCCGAAATCGTCCATCCGCGAGATCCGCATCAACTCCAATCCCTTCTCGCCGGAATACGACCGCCCCGGTTTCGGGCGCATCGAAATCCTCACCAAGCCCGGCACCGACCAGATTCACGGCAACGCCTTCCTGCAATACAACAACGAAGATCTGAATTCCCGCAGCCCGCTATTGGAGCAATCCACCCGCCCGCCCTACAAGCAGGATTTCTTCGGATTGAGTTTCACCGGCCCTCTCAAAAAGAACAAGGCCTCCTTCAGCTTCGATGGCAATTATCGCGGCACCACGGAGAACGCCTTTATCCTGGCCACCGATCTGAACGCCAGCCTGGTTCCCCAGACCATCAACCAGGCCGTGCTCACGCCCCTCACGTTCATGACCCTGTCGCCCCGCGTGGACTATTCCCTCACGCCCAACAACACCCTCACGGTGCGGTATCAGAACACCCGCATCACCTCCGACAATCAGGGCGTGGGCAGCTTCAACCTGTCCTCGCGCGGCTACAACACCGGCAGCACCGAAAACACCGTGCAGGTCACCGAAACGTCGCTCGTCAACACCCATTTTGTGAATGAGACGCGTTTCCAGTTCATGCGCTCGACTTCATCCATGACCGGCGGCAGCAACGATCCCGCGTTGATTGTGGATGGCGCCTTCTCGGGCGGCGGGGCGCAGGTGGGCAATTCGGGAACTTCGGCCAACCACTGGGAGGTGACCAACACTTCCACCCTCACCCATGGCACCCACACCTTCAAATTCGGCGGCCGCCTCCGCCAGGGGTTCGACAGCAGCACAGCCATGAGCAATTTTGGCGGCACCTACACCTTCGTCGGCGGGCCGGGGCCGGCGCTCGACGCCAACAACCAGGCGATCCCCGGGACGTCGGTTGAGTTGACGGGCCTGCAGGTCTACCAGCGCACGCTGCTGTTCCAGCAGCAGGGGCTGAACGATGCGCAGATTCGCGCCCTGGGCGGCGGCGCTTACGAATTCAGCATCGGGGCCGGAATTCCCACCACCTCGGTGAGCCTGACCGATATCGGCCTCTTCGCCAACGACGATTGGAAGGCCAAACCGAACCTCACTTTCAGCTATGGGCTGCGCTACGAAGCCCAAACCAACATCGGCGACTACGGCGATTACTCGCCGCGGCTGGGCCTCGCCTGGGGCCTCGACGGCAAGGGGAACAAGGCCGCCAAAACCATCCTGCGCTCGGGTTTTGGCGTCTTCTACAACCGCGTACCGGACTCGCTGCAACTGAATGCCATCCGCTTTAACGGCGTCACGCAGCAGTCTTACCTGATTTTCAATCCCAGCTTCTTCCCCACGATTCCCTCCGTCTCGTCGCTGGCCAGCGGCCTCCAGCCGCAGCAGTTGCAGTATGTGTCCAACGGAATAGCAGCTCCGCGCATCTATCAGGCCAGCGTCGGCGTGGACCGCCAGATCAACCAGTACGCGCGGGTCAGCGTGAACTACATCACCAGCCGCGGCACGCACCTGCAGCTCTCTCGCGACATCAACGCCCCCATCGATGGCGCCTATCCTTACGGCAGCCCGGGGGTCCGCATGTTGACCGAAGACACCGGCCTCAGCCGCACCAACCAGCTCACGGTAGTGCCCAACATCAATTACAAGGGACTCGTGCTGTTCGGATTCTACGCCCTTTCCTACGGCAAATCCGACGCCGAAGGGCAACCCGCCAATCCCTATGACGTGCGTGCGGAATGGGGACCCTCGGCCTTCGGCGACGTCCGCCACCGGCTGGTGGTCGGCACCAGCATACCGCTGCCCTTGAAGTTCACCATCAACCCCTTCTTTCTGGCATCCAGCGGCACGCCGTACGATATCACTACCGGAAGAGACACCATCGGTGACGGCATCCTGAGCCAGCGGCCGGCGCTCATGAACCTGGCGGCCGCGGAGTGCAATGGCCAGGACCTGGTCTACGAGGCCGCGTTCGGGTGCTTCAATCTGGCTCCGGCGGCCGGCACGCCCACCATCGGATACAACTACGCGCGCGGCCCGGCCACCGCCACGCTTATGCTGCGTCTCTCGCGCAGTTGGGCCTTCGGCGGTAAGAACGAATCCAACGGCAACCCGCAAGGAATGATGGGCGGACCGGGCGGTGGCGGTCCCCCTCCCGGCGGTGGCGGTGGCGGGCGCGGACCGGGCGGTGGCGGCGGCCCGATGATGGGCGGCGGCCCTCCTCCGGGTATGTTCGGCGCAGCCAGCGGCCGGCGCTATACTCTGACCCTCTCCATCAACGCCCTGAACGCCTTAAACCGCGCCAACTACGCACCGCCCAACGGCGACCTCTCGTCGCCCTATTTCGGCCAGTACACCAGCCTCGGCGGCGCCTTCGGCCCCGTGGGCGGCCCCAGCACCTACAACCGCAAAGTCGCCTTCCAGTTGCGGTTTGCGTTTTGAGCGCCCGCTCGCGGTTTACTCCACGCGAAGGATTTCCGCGCGAGTGAGTTCGATTTCCGGAGAACCGGTGGTGCGAATCGCCGGCCCGCTGACTTCCAGTAGCGAGCCGCCGCGATAAAAAAACATCTGCCCCAGCCGCGGGCCGAACACCCAGATATTGGGAATGCCCGCGGCTTCATATTCGCGTTGTTTTTCTAGGGTCTTCGACGTGCGGTCGTGCTCGGACATGATTTCAATCGGCAGAAACGCGGCTTCCAGCAGGTATGTGGTTTCCGGCGGACTAAGAACGACCGTGACATCGGGAATGCGATAGCGTGTCCCGCGAGTCCGGCTGCGCAGTTCGGGCATGACGTCTCACCATAAGCGAATGCCTGAGGCGGTTCAAACAGCAAGCCGGCATACCCGGCTACAAACGCCGATCCAGAATGCGCCGTGTTCGGACAAAGCTTGGCAGGTGCTCGGCCAACGTGGCTGGCGTCAGCTTCGCCAGGATTTCAAAGGAGCGCTTTCCTTTGGCATACTTGTTCGAGCAGTCGCGCGTAGCGTGGGCCAGACGACCCTGTACGTCGTCTCGGCTGCGGTTCTCCAGGTCGACCAGCGGCGGTAAGGCAGAGGTTTGCAACTTGGATTTATAGTGCTCTTCCAGTGCGGCGCGGTCGGCAACGATCAGGGTCTCCATGCAGGTCGTCATGAACAATACCTGATCGTCGGTGCATCCTGATGGCCGGTCCGAATCACCGCGGCGCTTGAGATGCGCCCACGTCGCTTCCACGTCCGTCAACGGATCCTCGCTGTCGATCCATAAGGCGATGAAGTTGCCGGCCGCCTCGGAAGCAAGAGCGGTTGTGAAGTCGTCAAGCGCAGCATGCCGCGAACCGCACGGCACCAGGCTGGGCAGCCGTCCTTTGTACTCACATTTCTCCAACAATTTCCGGAATCCTTCACGGCAACGGATGCTAACTTCTTTGGATCCCTTGGCTCCGCCCTCCAGATAAATCGTCGCACTCACCAGCGGGTTCCGCCGATCTGGCCTTTGATCCATAACTCCCCAAGCCGGTATTTCTCCAGCCAGCTCGCAAGCGCTTCCCTCTTGAGCCGGCGCATCTCGGTCCTTCCCTCGTGCTTTTCGCACACCACCACCGATTCGGGACGCTCACTCATGGCGTCCACCAGTACGTCAGAATGCGTGGTGACGACAAGCTGCGTTCTCTGCGAGGCCTCGACGAGGAGGTCCGCCAGCTTCGGCAAAATGTCCGGATGCAACCCCAGCTCCGGCTCCTCAATGCAGATCAGCGGCGGCGGGTCCGGGTCGCACAGAATCGCCAGTAAGAAAAGGTAACGGAGTGTTCCATCCGACAACCGCGTAGCGGGGACCGAAAAATTGCCTTCGCTGAAAAAGACCTGGACGGTCCCTCCCTCGACGATAAGTTCAAAGTCGGTCACCCCCTCGTATAGGTCCTTCAGGCCGTCGACAATGGCGGCTTTCGCTCTGGGCGTCTTTTGCAGGCGGCTCAGGAATACGCCAAGATTGGAAAAGTCCTCCTCGAGACGATCATTGCGCACGTCTGCTCTCTGAGGTTCACGAAGAAGCGTGTTCCGTCCGAATGTCCATTCTCTGTAGATCCGAATCTTCTCATAGACCTCGGATAAGCGCGTGATTTCCGGATACTGCTCCGGGTCGCGTCGCTGCGCCAAAATCGATAGTTCCGTGTCCATGGTTTCCGGCGCAAGGTTTTGCTCACGAGCGTAGCTCCCCAGCTGGGTGATGGTTGCCTTCAGGCCCGTGCTGCCGGATCCGTGAGAACGTTTTGGACCAATTCCCACAATGAAGTCGAGGGTGTCGCCCTCTTTCAGCGGAATATTCCGGAGGACAAAAGGCGCTTGCGTGCCGATACCATGCAGAGTGTCGAAATGCGCCGGGAGAGGTGTCGAGTTAGCCAAGATATGAACATCGATGTCAGCGACGTGGGTCTGTGTGTCCAACCCGCTAAAGAGGCCCTGGACGTTATATTGGCCCTCTTGTTGGCACGTCCAGCGGACGACATCGTAAACTCCCCCTTCCCCGGGGTGCATCAGGAGCATGTCATGGGGCGCCGTGTATGTGGGCGGATTTCCCGCGACCGTTGCGCCGGTGCGGTTGTGCAGAACGCCGAGATACCGAATTTCAGGGGAGAACCAGCTATCCACGCCTGGCAAGACATCGAATTGCTTGCTGGTATGCAGTCTGAATTCGCCGCCTAATTTATGACTGTACCCATACGCCCAACTACCGGCAGGATTCGACCCAATCGAGAAATCCGCAAAGGCGTCCCACGAAGCCTCGCGTTCGCGCACTATCTGGACGACAGGCCTTCCGCGCTGGAAACGGTAGTAAAAATAGGGGCCGCTACCAGGCGCCGGCAAGCCGGTTTCATCTTCAATGCGCTCATCCTCCAGCCGAAGACCCTGATCTTCGCTGCTAAACGACAGCACATGTCGCAATGGCTGGTTGCCTCTTGGGTTACTGACAACCAAATCGAGAACCGCCGATTTCCCATCCTTCCAAATCCATTCCTTGGCGCCGCCTCCGCGCCGCACCACGCCTCGAAGGTCCGTGTTTGAGGCGGCGGGTGAAACGGGCGTGGACCGCATCAGCGCCAAGGCTTCGATCAGGTTGGACTTGCCAGCCGCATTCGGCCCTATGAGAATGTTCAGGTTTTCCAGCTCAAGCGGCGCGGTCTCCGGACCAAAAGAAAGAAAATTCTCCAGCCGGATCTGCAATAGGGGGCGCTCGTTGCTGTAGCGGCCACGTTTCATGTAGGCGTCTTCTCCCGGCCCTCCGCCAAACATAACAGGCTACAGCAAAGCGCCCGTGCAGCCAACAACCGTCTACGCTGCCTTCGCCATCCGTTGCGTGGAAAACCCGATGATCGCCCCAGTTACGAATCCCGGCAGCATGATCGCCAGATAGTGAGGCTGCCCCTTTGCCGCTTCCATAACAGCCACCCCATACGCCAACGACAGCCCCGGGCGCATGAGAATCCGCTGCGGTTCCAGTTCCCCCTCATCCGCCTCCAGAAAGGATTGCCGGGTTGCCTGGGAAGCCAGCTCCCGCGCCGCCGTTAGACGGCGGTGTCCGGATCCATGCACCGCACCCTTGTGGTTAGGTTGATTTGGCCGCAGCCGGGGCTAACCGCCCACCGTGCCCACGACGATCAGACCGATCGCCTGATCCCCCACCTTCACTTCCAGCACCCAGTCCGTGTCCCCGTCTTTCACCACGGCCGGAAAGGCGGTTCCCGGCGGCGGCTCCAGCGAAAATACGCAGGGGTGTGCCGTCCCGGTGGTCCGGCTGGCGGTCACCAGCTTGTCGAATGCGGGCATGGCGTTGGGGTCGGTGTCGTTGGCAATCGGCGTCAGCAGGGCGAAGTCCCTTTGCGGCGCTACTCCCTGGTGGGCGCCATCCACCGGGTAGTTGCTATACCGCATCGTGTACAGGCCGGCCTTGAAGGTTTGCCCGCGCCGGTCCGACCCTTCCGCCGGGAACCGGATGACGCCCAACAGGGTGCCCTGTGCGAACGGAAAGACAATCGTGGGGTCTGAGGGTTTGGTCACCGCCGGAATGCTCTTGCGAAACCAGACTTCGCACCACGTACCCTTGGGACCGGATACCCGGTAGCCTTGCGCAGGGATCAGCGCCGTATACGCCGAAGGCAGACCTTGCGGGGCGGCGGTAATCGGCTCCAGTTTGTAATCCTGAGCTACGGCTGCAAATGCACAGGTGAGGAAAAGCAAGGTCTTCTTCATGGTAGTGGAGCGGTAATTCTTGGAGCGGGAGACGGGATTCGAACCCGCGACATCGACCTTGGCAAGGTCGCACTCTACCAGCTGAGTTACTCCCGCCCGTGGAAAATCCCATTGTCCGTCAGAACATTCAGACTGTCAAACGTTTACGAGATGCTATTGAAAACACAGAGCTTATATTGTTGAGAGAATCACGTTGCGCTGTGCTATGCTACTTTTCGGTTGACCCGACGGAGGCTGGCAACCGATTGGCGGCTGATCCCAGATTGCGGCTTTTGCTGCCCGCCAGTCTGAGCGTTGTTGAATCCCACAGAGTTGTGGATTTCGCTGTGGAAAACTCACGCTCTACGTGTGCGCAATTATGAATATTTGGGATCAAATCCTGGAACACCTGCAGCTCAAATTGAGTCAGCAAACATTTGAAAACTGGTTGGCGAATACGTCGTTTCTGTATCTCGAGCAAGGCACTGTCCATGTCTCGGTGCCCGACCGGGAAACCAGTGCCTGGCTGGAAGCCGAATTGGCGCTCCCTGTGCGGAACGCCTTAACCGAGCTCCATCTCCCGGTACAGCGCGTCTGTTATGAGGCCCAACCACCCCGCGGAAGCCTGAACCGGGCTCACGCCGTCCTGGAACCGATGGTGGCTGCCTCGACTGTCGAGATGCCCTCTACACTGCCTGCCCCCTCGGGACTGCCCGCCGGGCAGGATGCCGAGTCCGCCGCCAGCGCCCTCAACCCTAAGTTCAGTTTCGAGACTTTCGTGGTCGGCTCCTGCAACCGCTTCGCCCACGCCGCCGCGCGCTCGGTAGCCGATCATCCCGCCCGCAGCTATAACCCCTTGTTCCTCTATGGCGGTGTCGGGATGGGCAAAACCCATCTCATGCATGCCATCGGGCGGGAGTTGATGGACCGCTACGCGACCTTGCGGATCGTCTACACCTCCAGCGAGAAGTTCATGAACGAGATGATTTCGTGCATCCGCACCGAGCGCATGCCGCAGTTCCACCAGCGCTACCGGGCCGCCGATGTGCTGCTCATCGACGATATCCAGTTGCTCGGCAACAAGGAGCGGACTCAGGAAGAATTCTTCCATACTTTCAATGAGTTGCATGACCATCAGAAGCAGATCGTGGTCTCTTCCGATGCCCATCCAAAGGAGATTCCCGGCTTGCTCGAACGCCTTCGTTCGCGTTTTGAATGGGGTCTCTTAGCCGATATTCAACCCCCCGACCTCGAAACCAAAATGGCCATCCTGGACAAGAAGGCCGAAGCCGAGGGCGTCACCCTTCCGGATGACGTTCGCATCTTCATCGCCTCCAAAACCAAGTCCAACGTCCGCGAACTGGAAGGCGCGCTCATCAAACTGGTGGCCTATTCCTCGCTCACCGGCGCCCCCATCCACCTGGCGATGGCGCAGCAGATCCTCAAGAATCTGCTGCACGGGCGCGATCCCAAAATCTCCATCGATGCCATCCAGAAAGCGGTGGCCGAGCGCATGGGCATCAAGCAATCCCAACTCAAGGAAAAGAGCAACACCCGCAAGGTGGTGTACCCGCGCCAGGTGGCTATGTTCCTGGTCAAGGAACTCACCGACGCTTCACTTCCCGAAATCGGACGCGCCTTCGGCGGCAAGCACCATACCACCGTCATGCACTCTGTAAACAAAATCGAGAAGGAGCGTCACAATGATCCGGAATTAAACAGGTTGATCCACAGTCTAATGGACTCATTACAATGAACTTATCTATCTTTTGCACAGATGGGCCTGAAATTCGCCCGCGCAACTTGTGCAAAAACCCTGCGCCGGCCTCTTTTTGCTTCCTGCACTACCCCCTTTTCCTCAACTTGCAGTAGCCAAAAGTGGTTGAGTTTAGTATAATTTAGGTAACCTTCAACATTTGCACAGGCCCGATGATTACGGTTCTTAAAAGTATTCATATATAAACAAGAGCCTGAGAAGTAGTAGGAGCGACGCCCCTATGGAATTCACGGTCAGCAAATCCGATCTGGTTCGAGAACTGAGTCTGTCTCAGGGTGTGGTGGAAAAGAAGACCACCATCCCGATCCTGTCCAATGTCCTGTTGGAGGCTTCCGGCGACCACTTGGCCCTGACGGCCACTGACCTGGAACTGGGGATCCGCTGCACCTGCCCGGCTCGCGTCAAGAAAGAAGGCGCCGGCACCCTCCCCGCCCGCAAGCTCCTCGAATACGTGCGGCTGCTGCCGGAGGGCGATGTGCAGATGAAGTTCCTGGAAAACCACTGGGCTTCGATCACCTGCGGCCGCTCCCGCACGCGGATTGCCGGCATGTCCCGCGAGAGCTTCCCCGAACTGCCGCAAATGCCTGAACCGATCGCTTCCCTGCCCATGAAGATGCTGGCGTCCATGATCTCGCGGACATCCTTCGCCATCTCCATGGAAGAATCGCGCTTCACGCTGAATGGCGCCCTGCTGGTGATGCGTCCCGACGCCCTTACCATGGTGGCTACCGATGGCCATCGGCTGGCCTACGTCCAGGCTGGCGGGCCCGCCGCGCCCTCCGCATCGCCGGTGGCGGTGGAATCGGCGCCGGCGCCGGTGCAGATCGGCGAAATCTCGCAGGCCTTTCGCGCCCTCATACCCAAGAAGGCCATGCTCGAAATCATCAAGCTGGCCGAACTAGCCGAAAGCGATACTCGCGCCGTCTTTGCCGGCGACGACAACCACCTGTTCTTCCAGGTGGGACCGCGCCTGTTGATCACCCGCAAACTCACCGGCAATTTTCCGGACTACGAACGGGTTCTTCCCAAGGACCACATCCACGTGGCCAAACTGCAGAAGGATGAAATCAAGTCCGCCATCGAGCGTGTTTCCCAGTTCGCCGACTAGCGCTCGCGGGCCATCCGGGTGCAGTTCTCGAACGGCGAAGTGAAGGTCTTCTCCTCCTCGGTGGAAAGCGGCGACAGCGAGGAGAGCGTCACCAGTGAATACCAGGGCCCCGACCTCGAAATCGGTTTCAACGCCCAGTACCTGCTCGATTTTCTGCGGGCGATCCCTCAGGATCGCGTGGCATTCGAGCTGAAGGATCAGAAAAGCGCCGGCGAAATGCGTCCCTCTGGCGATAGTATCCCCGACCAGTATCGCTACGTGGTGATGCCCATGAGAATTTGATGTCTAGTCAACCCAACATGCCAAACGAAGTCAATCCCGGTTCGGCCTCTGTCTACGATTCTACGAGCATTAAAGTGCTGGAAGGTCTCGAAGCAGTCCGTCTCCGGCCCGCCATGTACATCGGTTCCACCGGTGAGCTTGGCCTGCACCACCTGGTCTACGAGGTCGTGGACAATTCCGTGGATGAAGCCCTGGCCGGATTCGCCACCGAAGTCTCCGTCACTATTCACGACGACAATTCCGTCACCGTCATCGACAACGGCCGTGGCATTCCCGTCGATATCCACGAAGAGGAAGGCGTATCGGCCGCGCAGGTGGTCATGACCAAGCTGCACGCCGGCGGCAAATTCGATTCCAAGAGCTACAAAGTCTCCGGCGGCCTCCACGGCGTCGGCGTAAGCTGCGTCAACGCGCTTTCCGAACGTCTGGAGCTGGAAATCTGGCGCGATGGCTACACCTGGCAGCAGGAATACTCCTGCGGCGCTCCCAAGGCGCCGCTGATCAAAGCCGGCCGCGCCGGCCGCAAGACTGGCACCCGCGTTACCTTCAAGCCCGACGTCACCATCATGGAAGCCACGGTGTTCAACTACGACACCCTGGCTACCCGGCTCCGCCAGTTGGCCTTCCTCAACAAGGGCCTCAAAATCACCCTCACCGACGAGCGCGTCGACCCCATCAAGAGCAATGAGTTCCTCTACACCGGCGGCATTGCCGAATTTATCCGCCATCTAAACCGCGGCAAACAGGTGCTGCACGAAAAGCCCATCTACTTCGAGGCCGAGCGCGAGCTTCCCAACGGCGGCACCCTCGGCATGGAAGTGGCGCTTCAGTACAACGACGCCTACTCCGAAAACATCCTCAGCTTCGCCAACAACATCAACACCGTGGATGGCGGCACGCATTTGAAGGGCTTCTATTCCGCCCTCACCCGCACCATCAACGCCTTTGGCCAGTCGCAGGGCCTCTTCAAGGACCAGGAAAACCTCACCGGCGACGATGTGCGCGAGGGCCTCACCGCCGTCATCAGCGTCAAGGTTCCGCAGCCCCAGTTTGAAGGCCAGACCAAGGGCAAACTGAACAGCGATATTGCCGGCCCCGTAACCCAGTTCGTCAACGACAAGCTGGGCGAATATTTCGAGAAAAATGCCACCGTCGGCCGCAAGATCGTGGGCAAGGCCATCGAGGCCGCCCGCGCCCGCGAGGCCGCCCGCAAAGCCCGCGACCTGACCCGCCGCAAAGGCGCCCTCGAATCCGGCGGTATGCCGCACAAGCTGGCCGATTGCCAGGAGCGCGACCCCGAGCGGTGCGAGCTCTTCCTGGTGGAGGGCGAATCCGCCGGCGGCACCGCCAAGCAGGGCCGCGACCGCCGCTTCCAGGCCATCCTGCCGCTCAAGGGCAAAATCCTCAACGTGGAAAAGGCGCGCTATGACAAGATGCTGGGCCACGAGGAAATCCGCTACATGATCACGGCCCTCGGCACCGGCATCGGCAAGGACGATTTCGACGTCACCAAGCTGCGCTACGGCAAGATCATCATCATGACCGATGCCGATGTGGATGGCGCCCACATCCGCACCCTCCTGCTGACCTTCTTTTTCCGCCACATGCACGAGCTGATCCTGCGCGAGCGCGTCTACATCGCCCAGCCGCCGCTCTATCGCATCAAGAAGGGCAAGAGCGAAAAGTACATCAAGGACGAGAAGGAATTCACCAAGGAAATCATGCGGCGGGCCACCGAGAATCTCCGGTTGGAGATCAATGGCGTGGCTCCTGGGCCGGTCAACGGCTCCGATGCCAAGCCCTCGCTGGAGGGTGCCGAGTTGCGCACCTTCCTCCTCAATCTGGACGAGTACGAGCAGATGTTTCACAAAGTGGAGCGCCGCCTGCGGGACGCCCGCGTGGTGGAAGTGCTGGCCAATATCGACCTGCGCCTGGATCACAAATCCGATTTCCAGGAAGAGGCCAACCTAAAGCCGGTTTTCGACGAGCTGGTGAAGCTGGACCTCAAGCCCGAGATGCGCCTCGACGAGGAGCACTCCTCCTACGCGGTGGTTTTCCACGACCAGACCAACGCCGAGCGTTCCATCGGCTTGGCCCTGGCTGCCCAGCCCGAGTACCGCCGCTTCCGCGCTCTGTCCCGAATCATTGCCCGGTTTAACCACCCCCCGTTTGTGGTGGTCAAAGCCGACCGGCGGGAATCACAGCCCGATTGGGGCGCGCTGTTGGAGCACGTCAAGAACGAGGGCAAGAAAGACGCTACCGTCCAGCGCTACAAGGGTCTCGGCGAAATGAACGCCGAGCAACTCGCCGAAACCACCATGAACCCCGACAAACGCACCCTCCTCCAGGTGCGCCTGGAAGACGCCGTGGAAAGCGAAGAGATCTTCTCCACTCTCATGGGCGAAGATGTGGAGAGCCGCCGCAAGTTCATCGAAGAGAACGCGCTGGACGTGAAGAATCTGGACGTGTAGAGGGTGTTCCCGCTCGGAGAATACCTGAGCACCGCCTACGCCCTGACGCGGAGTATGTGGATGGCGCGCTCGTCAAGCGCCACATCGGAGGCTGGCCGCACAGCCTTGCGCAAAGCAACATTATTTACGTGCTGAGCCGCAAGTACCGCGGTATATACGCAGTGCCCTCCCTGCGCTGCCGCACGCGTGGAACGCGCTATCGGATTCCTGATGAGGTCCTCGAAAAGCTCCAGGAATACGCCGCCAAGGGCACGCCGCACATCTGGATCGTCGATCCCCGCCTGCGCCAGATGTTCTCCTTCCAACAGAACTGCCCGGCTGAAGTGGAAGGCATCCTGCTCACTGCCGATCCGTACCTGGAACTCACCCGCGACGACGTCTTGGCGGCGTAAGCCTCCTATCCCTCGGCCCCGGCGCCCGTCCAACCAGCATGCTCGCCTCCATCCTTGGTGACCTGCGCTACGCGGCCCGCACCCTGGTCCGTAATCCCGGTTTCGCCTGCGTCTCCATTCTGGCCCTGGCCCTCGGCATCGGAGCCAACAGCGCCATCTTCACGGTGGTCAATGCGGTCCTTCTGCGCCCGCTCCCGTTAGCCAGCCCCGGCCGGCTGGTGCGCGTCCGCGAGCGCGACCTCGCCGGCGGCTTTCCGGTATTCTCGCTCTCGCCCGGCAACTACCTCGACTTCCGCGATCATAACCACACCCTCAGCGGTTTCGCGGTTTTCACCGGCGGCAGCGTGAACCTGGCCACCGAAGGCGCCCAGCCCGAGCGCATCATCGGCTCCCGCGTCACCACCGATTTCTTCAACGTCCTCGGCCGCCAACCCTTCCTCGGCCGCAACTTCACCGCGCAGGAAGGCCAGCTCGGCAACCAGCACGTGGCCCTCCTCAGCTACGGCCTGTGGCAGCGCCGCTTCGCCGGTAGCCGTGCCATCCTGGGCCGCACCGTCACGCTCTCGGGTGACCTGTACACCATCGTCGGCGTGATGCCCGCCGACTACGGTTTTCCCGCGCGCTCGGAAATCTGGACCCCGCTGGCCATGAATCTCCAGAATTGGCAGCAGCGCGGCGGCCACTACCTCCAGGGAGTCGCCCGCCTACGTCCCGGCGCCACCGCCGCCTCCGCACAGGCCGATCTCAACGGCATCGCCGCCCGTGCCGCAGCCGCCTTTCCCGGCTCCAACGCCGGCTGGGATACCACTGTCATCAGCCTTCAGGAATCCATCACCGGCGACATCCGCCCGGCCATGCTGACCATCGCCGCGGCCGTCGGTTTCGTTCTGCTGATCGCCTGCGTGAACGTCGCCAACCTGCTGCTGTCGCGATCCTCCGTACGCCGCCGCGAAATGGGTATTCGCAGCTCGCTCGGCGCCGGGCGCGTCCGCCTGGTCCGTCAGCTTCTCACGGAAAGCCTGCTGTTGGCCTCGCTCGGCGCCGCCTGCGGCATCGGGCTGGCCTGGGCCGGCGCCCGCGCACTGGTGCGCCTCAGTCCCCGGTTCCTTCCGCGGGCCAATGAAATCTCTCTGGACGCCCGCGTGCTTGCTTTCACCATCGCAGTGGCTCTCGCCACCGGCATCCTGTTCGGACTGGCCCCCGCCATCCAGGTGGCGCGCGCCGATCTCGCCACGGCCCTCCGTGAGGGCGGCCGCGGTAACGCCATCGGCTTCCGCCGCAACCGCCTGCGCAGCGTGCTGGTGGCGGGCGAGGTGGCGCTGGCGCTCGTGTTGCTCTCGGCGTCCGGCCTGCTGATGCGCAGCTTCTACCGCGTCGAGTCCGTCGATCCCGGATTCGACCCGCACAACGTGCTCACCTTCCGCACCAATCTGCCGTCCGCCAAGTACAAGGGCGACGTGCCCGTAGCGGCTTTCTACACCAGCGCTCTCGACCGGATCCGCGCGCTTCCCGGCGTTACCGCCGCCGGCGCCGGCCAGATTTTCCCGCTCTCCGGCGACGATTACATCCTCACGTTCACGCAAATCGGCAAACCCCCGGTGCCTGCCGGCAGCGAACCGAATGCCGCCTACTATGCCATCAGCCCGGGCTATTTCGGGGCGTTGCGCATTCCGGTCCTTCGCGGCCGC
Organism: Bryobacteraceae bacterium; assembly: GCA_035505095.1. Lineage (GTDB taxonomy): Bacteria > Acidobacteriota > Terriglobia > Bryobacterales > Bryobacteraceae > JOPF133. The sequence continues at coordinate 21,158 of DATJRE010000302.1, forward strand.
GATTTCACCTCGCGGGACGTCGCCAAGGCTCCCTTGGTGGCGATTATCAGCGAAGACATGTCGCGGCAGTTCTATCGCAATGAGGACCCGCTCGGCCAGCGCATCCAGATGGGCAACGGCCTCGCCCCGGCCGAAATCGTAGGGATCGTCGGGAACGTGCGTGACGAGGAGCTGGAATCCAAGGGCCGCGTGGCCGTCTACTATCCGAGCGCACAAGACCCCTTCAACAGCATGTATTTCGGTGTGCGCACCGCCGGTGATCCGGCCGCCTTAATTGCCCCCATTCGCACCATCGTCCGCCAGCTCGATCCCGAGCTTCCCCTCGATGCGGTCGGCACCGTCGAAGGTCTTCTCGAAACCTCCTTGTCGCAGCGCCGTTTCGCCATGCTGCTGATGGCCATTTTTGCCGGCGTGGCGCTGGCGCTCTCCATGATCGGCATCTACGGCGTGATTTCCTATAGCGTCACCCAGGCCACTCAGGAAATTGGGATTCGCATGGCGCTGGGCGCCCGCCGCTCCCACGTGCTGCGCATGGTCTTCTCCTACGCGGGAGCCTTGGTCCTGTCCGGCATCGTAGCCGGCGTAGCCGTCGCGGCCGCCGCCGGACGGCTGTTGGCATCGCAGCTCTTCGAAGTCCGCCCCACCGACCCGGCGACCTATGCCGCGGTGGCCGGTCTGCTCATGGCCGCGGCCATCGCCGCCTGCGCCATCCCCGCTCTGCGCGCCGTGCGGGTCGACCCGCTGGTGGCGCTGCGAAGCGAATAGCCCCGGCTCACGCCGCGCCTTTCCGTACCGGATCGAGCCGTCCCGCGAACCGTCGCGGCCGCAGCATAGAGCCGGTGTGCCCTCCCGGGAAGGTCGCCATCGGCTTTCCCAGCGCCTCCGCCAGCACAGCCGCGGCGCGATGACTCCACGCGCGCGCCGACCCTTCGCCGGCTCCGAAACATTGCTCCCAGGCCCGCACCACGATTACATGTCGGCCAAAGCCCGGTGCACCAGGTGGATGCTGATGGCGCCCTCGCCAACCGCTGAGGCCACCCGCTTCACGTTGCCCGAACGCACATCGCCCACCGCGAATACAGCCGGGAGGCTGGTCTCCAGCATCATTGGACGGCGCGCCAGCGGCCAGCGCAGGTTCCCGTCCGGCGCCGCCTCGTCCAGGTCGCGGCCGGTCAGAATGAACCCCTTGTCGTTCATCACCAGGCAGCCCCGCAGCCACTCGGTTCGCGGCGAGGCGCCGGTCATGACGAACACGTGTTGGACACCGGCCTCGGTTTTCGCGCCGGTCTTCTTGTCCTGCCACACCACCCGCTCCAGCCGCGTGCCGCCTTCGAGCGCGGTGATCTCGCTATTCAGGTGCAGCTCAATCCGCGGATTCTCCGTCAGCCTCTGGATGAGGTAACGCGACATGGTGCTCGACAATTCCGCTCCCCGCACCAGCATGTGCACCTTGGTGGCGGTTTGCGAAAGGAAGACCGCGGCCTGTCCGGCGGAGTTTCCCCCGCCCACCACGGCAACCTCCACCTTCTCGCACAACTGCGACTCAATGTACGTGGCGCCGTAGTAGATGCCCTGCCCTTCGAACCGCTCCAGGTTTTCGATGCGCGGCTTGTTGTATTGGGCTCCCGTGGCGATCACGACCGCGCGCGCGGCCACCGTCTCGCCGCTGTCCAGCACCACTTCGTAACGCCGGCTTCCGCAGTTGAGGCTCACCACGCTGCGCGCAATCATCATATCGGCGCCGAATTTCTGCGCTTGGGTAGTGGCGCGCGTTGCCAGCTCCTGTCCGGAAACGCCGGTCGGGAACCCCAGGTAGTTTTCGATCTTGGAACTCGACCCAGCCTGGCCGCCCGGAGCGCTGGTTTCGATCACCAGCACGTCCAGCCCCTCCGACGCCGCATACACCGCCGCCGCCAGCCCCGCCGGCCCCGCGCCCACAATGATCAAATCGCGCATGTGCGCGCCATCGATGCTGATGTTGAACCCCAGGCAATTGGCCAATTCCTGTATCGACGGACTGCGCAGCACGTTGCGGCCGTTGCAGATCACCACCGGAACGTCCGACAGCTTCACCTGGAAGCGGTCCAGCAGGTCCTGCGAGACCTGGTCCACGTCCAGGTCGATGTAACAGAACGGATGCCCGTTGCGGCTCAGAAACTCGCGCAGCTCCAGGGTGTGCGCGGAGTGCCGCGATCCCATCAGTACCACGTTCCCGAAGCCGGCCTTAATCAGCTCCAGCCGTCGCAGAATGAAGGCGCGCATCAGGATCTCGCTCAGTTCGGCGTCGCGCGCCACCAGCGTGCGCAGCGACTCGCCGCTCAGTTCCAGAAACTCGCCGGGCATCGTCACCCGTCCCAGCACCAGGCACTGCCGGCCGGTGATCATGGTGATTTCGCCGGTGAACGCGCCGGGGCCGTGTTTGGTCACTGGCCGCTCGCTGCCGTCCAAAGCGGGCTGCACGATTTCCATTTCGCCCGAGAGCAGCACGAAGAACGGAATGCCCGTATCGTTGGGTTTGAACAGCACCTCGCCTTTTTGGACCCTGCGCAAACTGCCGCAAGGGCGAATGCGGTCGATCTGCTCAGGTGTCAGGATCGGAAACAATTGTGTCCGGGCGTCCAGCGCACTGGGGATAGGCGAAGTAGACATGATTTATTTTCGCATCCCGCGCAAGTACGCCCGCCGCCTCGGGCCGATCAATGTCTGACTCATCACTTTGTCCCCGCGCCGGATTTGAGAAGTGTTTCGCGGGCGGCTCGATAAGATAAGGTTGCCGCGTCGGTCCATTCCGGAGGGTCTCTTCTCGCGGCCAATGGTGCGAACCGGCCGGCCGGCCAATCTTGCCGTGGCCACTTACTGGAAAGACGGCTTCATCCCAACCGCCATCGCTTCCGATACGCAGGGGAACATTTCCCTGGCGGGCAGCGCGGTTGCTGGCCCTGGTTGGCGATAAAGCTGCGCGTCACGGCCCAGGTCCGATACCCGGCCGGAAACGGAACGGTCTGGCCCCGAGACGGCGGCAGAAGACCCGGTGTGTGGCAGAGCCTGGTTAGACGGTATACTGCCGGTGATGCCCAACGCCGCTCGCGGAATGTCCCCCATGAAGGATCCCGTCACCTGGTTGTACCCTCCCATCGAGCCCTACAACACGGGCCGGCTGCAGGTCTCTCCGATCCACGAGATCTACTTCGAAGAAACCGGCAACCCCTCCGGCAAGCCGGTGATTTTTCTGCACGGCGGCCCTGGCGGCGGCTCCGATCCCAAGCAGCGGCGCTTCTTTCATCCCGAAAAGTACCGCATCGTCAACTTCGACCAGCGCGGCTGCGGCAAGAGCACGCCCTACGCATCTCTCGAAGCCAACACCACCTGGGACCTGGTCGCCGACATCGAGAAAATCCGCGAGCACCTCGGCATTGAGCGCTGGCAGGTATTCGGCGGATCCTGGGGATCGACTCTGGCCCTGGCTTATTCTGAAACTCATCCCGATCGCGTCACCGAAATCGTCCTCCGCGGCATCTTCCTTCTCCGTAAACAGGAACTGGACTGGTTCTACCAGCGCGGCGCGTCGGTGCTCTATCCCGACGCGTGGGAGCCATATCTGGCGCACATTCCGGAGGCCGAGCGCGGCGATCTGCTCTCCGCCTACTACCGCCGCCTTACCAGTGACGATCCCGCCGTGCGGCTCGCTGCGGCGAAGATCTGGAGCGGATGGGAGGGCGTCACCTCGAAACTCCTACCCGACGCGGCTTTCGCCGGCCACTACGAAGAGGATGAGTTTGCCCTCGCCTTCGCGCGCATTGAAGTCCATTACTTCTTCCACAAAGGTTTCCTGGAGGCCGAAGACCAGTTGCTGCGCAACGCCATGCGCATCCGCCACATCCCTGGGGTGATCGTGCAGGGCCGTTACGACATCGTCTGCCCTATGGAGACTGCCTGGGCGCTCCACCGCGAGTGGCCTGAAGCCGACCTCATCATCACTCCCGACAGCGGCCACAGCGCTTTCGAACCGCCCAACAGTCGGGCGCTGGTGGCGGCTACGGACAAGTTCGCCGGCTGAGGCGCTTCGGAGCCGCAAGCAGTATCCGTGCCAGGTGGATCAGGTGCCGCTGCCCTTCGAAGAACCTCGCCTGGGGCGCCGGACGGCCCTGATCTTGCCGCTCTTTTCTCCTCCGCAGAAGAACCGATCGCCGCCATCGCACTCCAGGCCGGAGACACCCATGCCGCGCGGCATATCGAGTTTCTCCAGCACCTCTCCCGTCGCGGGATCGACTCGCCTCACGTCGCTCTCCTCGCCTTCCCAGGTAGCGTGCCAAAGCTCGCCCTCCACCCACGTGACTCCGGTGACGAAACGGTTGGATTCGATGGTGCGAAGAATCGCGCCGGTTTCGGGATCGACCTGATAGATCTTCCGGCCCCGGTAATGCCCCACCCAGAGCGTCCCTTCGGCCCACGCCAGCCCCGAGTCACCGCCGCCGCCGGGCGCCGGGATGGTGGCGAGCACACGGCCGGTCTTGGGATCGATCTTCTGGATGCGATCCCCGGCGAGTTGAAACAGATGCCGGCCGTCGAAGGCGGTTCCTGCCTGCGCGGCGACATCGAGGGAGCATCGCATCTCTCCGCTCGCCGGATCGAAGGCGTTCAGCGTGCCTCCCGCCGCAAACCACACTTGCTGGCCGTCATAGGTGACACCGTGGACCCGGTCGATACCCGGAAAGGGTCCATACTCACGGACGATCTCGGCGTTGGCGTGCTGCATGCTTCCACATTAATCAATTGGCAGAGGAGCGGGGAGTAACAAAGTGGTCGTGAATCCGGGCACCGGCGGAGTGAGCCAACGGCGAGCCCGTGCGCGGCCGAACGACTGCACCTTGCCCGCCGCCGCCAGCGAGTCGAGCGCCCGCTGTACGGTGCGCTGGCTGGCGCCCAGCGCCAGCGCCAGCGCGGAGCTTGACCAGGATTCCCCGTCGGCCAGCAAGGCCAGCACCGCCGCATGCTCCTCTTCCACGGGCCGTGCCAGCACCACCACTTCGCTGGTGCGGCGCGGCGCCAGCGCAAACCCACGCCTGGTCGCGTGAATGCCGGCCAACGTCCTCAGCGACCTGCGAAGCCGGCCGATCTCGACTCGCAACCGCCCGCGATGCGATTCGTCGGCGAGTCGCGCTCCGAACGCCCGCGCCAGCAGCAGGTTCCGCGGCACGTCTCCGGGCCACGCTTCGCCTAACGCTCGGGCCAGCGCAAACAACACCGGACGCGTCGCCAGCGAGATGGCCGTGCCGCCCTGACGCACGACGTTCCGGCAGGCATCCACCACGAATGCGTCCGACGCCAGCAAAGCTTCGACTTCGCCGAGCAGGAGGAGACGCTCCGCGCCACCGGCAATCCCGCGCGCAGCGGGGATTTTCAAGAGCAGCGATGCGCCTTCCACCTCCGCCATGAGCGCAGGAATGCCCGCCTCTTGCGCGGCTTGACCGGCCCGGGCGAGAGCGGCGCGGGCCGCCCCGGTTTCGAGACGCCGCATGGCGATGCCCGCAACCACCAATTGGTGAGCGGCTCTGGACGCGGGTGGAAAAGGCGTGGGGTCGAGATCGGCCAGCGTACGCTCGGCCTCGTTGGGCCGGCCCATTAAGAGCAGGCGCCGGACTTCCAGGTAGCGGGCATGCGCAGCGTTGACGCGGTCGCCGTGCGCTTCGAGCGTCGTGCGCGCCGCGGCCAGGGCCTTCGCCGTTCCGCCCAAATCGCGCGAGGCCAGCGCGATCTCTGCCTCCGCGACGATGCACCTCGCGCGGGCCACCACCTCGTGCGGACCGAAGGCGCGCACTGCCCGCCGCAGCAGCTCCTTGGCCCGCACCAGATCGCCGAGCTGCGCCATGGCGATGCCGCGAAGAGCCAGGGCCGGCGCGTCATCGCGGAGGGCCACCCGCTTCAATGCGCCGAGGAGATCGCCCGCCGCCAATGCGCATGCCGCGGCCGCGATCAGCGCATCCATCGGAATCCCGCCACACTTGTCACTCCCACCATTTCGACATCCGGCGTTAAGTTTATCTCGTGGGCAACAACCAACATTCTTACCGAAGGAAGGAGACGGCGCAACGGAAGCGGATATTACAGCACAAAGTCAACACAATGAGGAGAGACTATGACATCCAAGACATTGGAAACTCGAATAGAAGCTTAGGGGAGGGAGATATGTGCCCAATTTGCATCGCAAGCACAGCGGCAATGGTGGCCGGAGCCGGATCCACGGGAGGAATCCTGGTGGTGGGCATCGGCAAGTTCAGAAAAGTTTTCAAAGCGAATCGGTCTGTTTCAGAAAAAGGAGATATCAAATGCCAACCAGTAAGGAAAGAGACAACCAACACGGGAAAGGACATCGCGCGATGAACACGCCCCCGATTGTTTCGCAGCAGGAGTGGGAGGCTGCGCGCCAGCAGCTCCTGGTGAAGGAGAAGGCCTTGACCCGCTCCCGGGACGCGCTGGCCGCCGAACGCCGCCGGATGCCCTGGCTGGCTGTGGACAAGAAGTACGAGTTCGACGGACCCAAGGGCAAGGTAAGCCTGCTGGATTTGTTCGAGGGGCGCCGTCAGTTGATCCTCTATCGCGCCTTCTTCGAACCCGGAGTGTTCGGCTGGCCCGAGCACGCCTGCCGCGGCTGCTCCCTGGGCGCCGATCAGGTCGCCCACCTGGCCCATCTGAACGCCCGCGACACCACCCTCGCCTACGCCTCACGCGCGCCCCAGGCGGACATCGCGCGCCTGAAAGCGCGGATGGGCTGGGAGATGCCCTGGTACACCATCACCGACAGCTTCGACAAGGATTTCGGCGTGGATGAATGGCACGGCCACAACGTGTTTTTCCGCGACGGCGACAAAGTGTTCCGCACCTACTTCATCAACAGCCGCGGCGATGAGGCGATGGGGAGCACCTGGAGCTATCTCGACGTCACTCCGTTGGGCCGTCAGGAGACTTGGGAGGACTCGCCGGAGGGTTACCCCCAGACCCCGCCGTACAAATGGTGGAACTGGCACGACAACTACGACGCCCAAACCTCGCCTGACCAGAAGTGGGTCGACATCGTCACCAACCCTCAGGAAGCCGCCCGAAAACGTGCGGCAGAGGAACAAGCATAACCGGGCTTCGCAAGGGAGGGAACCATGACAGATATCGTGACGGATGAACCGGGAGCGCCTGAAATAGCCGATCGGACCACCTTCCAGGCCGAACTGGACGCCTTGCGGGTTCGCGAGAAGGCTCACACCCGGGAAGGCGACGCCATTGCCGCCGCCCGCCGCCGCCTCCCCATGGTTGAGGTGGACGCTGCCATACCGCTCATTGGCGAACGGGGCGCGGTGCCTCTGTTGGACGCGTTTGAGGGACGCCGGATGCTGATCGCCTACTACTTGATGTGGTACAACGGCCGCCCCGCGCCGGAGCAATGCGAGGGGTGCACCTGGGTTACATCGCAGCTCCGCGAGCTGTCCTATATTCATTCCCGCGATGTCACCTTCGCCGTGTTTTGCCAAGGCCCTTACGGCGAAAGCGCCCGGTACCGCGACTTCATGGGTTGGGAGATGCCCTGGTACTCGGCCCAGGACTCGCTCGACACCCTCCTGGTGGGACGCCGGGCGGGCCGGATGCACCTGGTTTGCTACCTGCGGCAAGGGTCCAAAGTCTTCGAGACTTACTGGACGACCAGCCGCGGCGTGGAGTCGATGGATAACAGCTACCGGTTGCTCGACTTGACGGTCTACGGGCGGCAGGAGACATGGGAGGACTCGCCGGTCGGCTGGCCCCAACGGTTTAAAGGCCGGCAAGCCATCCGCACCGACGGACGTCCCACCGCCCAGTGGTCCCGCCTGAATGCCGGGTATTCGGACGACCTGGGAACCGGCGGGCGCTGAACCGCGCTTCACGAACCGATGGCTGGAAAACCGGCCGTGAGGCGCCCGGGGTGGAGCGGGTCAAGCCGAAAAAAGAGAACGCGGGCGGCCCTGTGACCGCAGTCACTGCTTGCGCGTCGCGCTGGCGTCAGAATCAAACCAGAAGGACGAAAAAAATGCCCATGACAGCCACCGTGACCCTGGCCGACCTCGCCGCTACCTCGCCAGGCGCGATTCGAATTCTGGAACAGTACGGCCTTGACTACTGCTGCGGCGGGAAGCAAGCGCTCGCAGAAGCCTGCCGCTCAAAGCAACTCGCGCCGGAACGGATCCTGCGGGAAATCGACGAGGCCGCAGCCGTGATTACAGCAGCCCGGGATTGGTCAACCGCTCCGCTCGACGAACTGGTGAGGCACATCGTCGAAACGCATCATGCCTACTTGAAACTCCATTTGCCGGTGGTCGAAGCCCGCATCCGAAAGGTTGTTGCCGTCCACGGCCCGCGCGATCCCCAAAGACTGCCGCGTCTTGCGGCGGTCTTCGCCGGCCTGCGTCAGGAGCTTCAGATGCACCTTCAAAAAGAGGAGGCCATTCTGTTCCCGTTCATCGCGCAGTACGGACGGGCCGAATTGCGGCATCAGCGGGTACCGCCCGTACCGTTCGGCTCCATCGCCAACCCCATCGCGGCCATGGAGCACGAGCACGCCGAGGCCGGTGACGCGCTGGGGGAAATCCGTGAACTCACAAGTGACTTCAATCCTCCGCCCTACGCCTGTGCCACCGTTCGAGCCCTGTACGACGGACTGAAATCGCTCGAGCAGGATCTGCACCTCCACATTCATTTGGAAAACAATATCCTCTTTCCCCGTGCGATTGCGCTGGAACCTCACGGGATCTGACGCCGCGGCTTTCCGGCCATCCGCCATCGGTGAGAGTAACCGGTTGTTCGGATAAGATAGATCTTTGGCCCAGAAGGTCGCAGCCCTCTCCGAGATTGCCCTGTTCGCCGCCCTCAGCGAAAGCGAACTTCACGCCCTCGCTCAAAGAGCCGTGGAAAAGCGGTTCGCCGCCGAGGAAATGTTGTTTTGGGAAGGCGAGCCCTGCACTGGAATCTTCCTGATCACCCAGGGCAGCGTGAAAATCTTTCGAACCTCGCCCTCCGGACGCGAAGTGATGTTGTCGATCGAAACGGCGCCGGCCACCGTGGCTGAATTGCCGCTGTTTGACGGCGGCACTTATCCCGCCTCGGTGCGCGCGGTTGAGCCCGCGGTAACTCTCTTCATCGACAAGAACGACTTCCAACAGTTCTGCCGGCAGAATCCGGACGTTGCCCTGAAGGTGCTTGCAGTCGTCGGGCGCCGGCTGCGTCACCTGGTCGGGCTGGTTGAATCCATGACGTTCGGCAGCGTAACCCAAAGGCTGGCGCGAATGCTTTTGGAAGCGTCGAAAGCCGCCGGATCGGACACCTTCGACCTGCCTGCCACCCACCAGGAGCTGGCATCCCGGCTGGGCACAGTTCGCGAGGTGGTTTCGCGCAACCTGGGGCGGTTCCGGGCGCAGGGGCTGATCTCGATCCGCGACCGGGAGGTGCAAATCGTGAATCGCTCCGGCTTGCAACTGGAGTCCGAAGCTCAGGGGTGAACCACGCCTATCAGCATCGGTGCGAAACAGGAAAGCGACTTCACCGATCCGATCGGGATGTTGGGGGACTGCCACCGCAGAATCGAGCGATTTTCTGGCCGTCCTCGTGAAACTGGCCTCCGAACGGCGCGGCGCGGAAACTGCACTCGCAAGTGGACGAGTGGGGGGAGATCTGGCTGCGGCGTGAGTGTTCCCCACCGCCGCTACGCTGCTCTCTTCTTCCGACCGCCAGGCCATCGGCGTGGAAATGGCCGCTCGCCGCGGACTCGGCCCCAGGTAGGCTCTGCCTCCCAGCCATCGCCGTGGGGCGAGTGTGTTGCACCCGCCCTTATGGGTGTATCGTTTCGGTTGGCGTCGGTCAACGGCACGCGGATGGCGTCAGCAAAGCGGCGGTTCCTGCGATACCCTGCGGGCGAAGCGAATCCCGCGCTCGAAGCCCCAGGCAAGGCTTCGCTACTGGAACAACAGCGGCGCGAATTCGTGCAGGTCCCGCCGCCAGGTTTGCCACTCGTGGGCGGTGCCCGGCGATTGATAGAACACGTTCCTGATGCCCGCCTGCTGCAAGGCCTCGCTCATGGCCAGCGCGGGTTTGAG
>DATJRE010000303.1:0-4869 GCA_035505095.1 Bryobacteraceae bacterium
ACCGGCGGCTTCGATCCCATCGCGCTCGACCTCCGGCCCGATCTGCGTGTGCTGCTCTTCGCCACCGCCGTGGCGCTGGCCACCGGCATTCTGTTCGGACTGGTTCCGGCGCTGCGAGCCACCGCGGCCGGTCCCGCAGCGGCGCTGAAAAGTGGCTCCGGCATCGCCCCTCGCATGCGGTCGCGCTTGCTCCCGGCGCTGGTGGTCTCGCAGGTGGCTCTTTCGCTGGTGCTGCTGATCGGCGCGGGGCTGTTCGTGCGCACCTTCGAAAACCTGCTGGCGCGCGACCCTGGATTTCGCAGCGACGGCGTGCTGCTGGTGGAGCTGGATGCGCGCCACGCGGGGTATAACGATGCCCACCTGATCGACCTCTATGAAGACATTCTCAACCGCTTCCGCCAGCTTCCCGGCGTGGTGTCGGCGAGTATCTCGGTCAACACTCCTTTGAACGGCGGCGTTTGGTCGGACTCAGTCTCCCTCAACGGGCAGGCAACCCCGGAGTCGGTGCACCTTAACCTGGTCGGTCCGCGCTATTTCGAGACGTTGGGCACGCCGCTCGTACTGGGACGCGATTTCGGCCAAGCTGACCGCGCCGGGGCGCCCGCCACTGCCATCGTCAACGAGGCCTTCGTGCGAAAGTACCTCCCGGAGGGCAGCCCGCTGGGGCACCAGCTCAGCGTTCGGGTTGCCGCTCCCACCACGGCCGTAATCGTGGGAGTCGTAAAGAGTACCGTCGCCTTCAGCCTCCGTGAGCAAACGCCGCCGTTCGTCTACCTGCCCTACTTCCAATACGGCAATGAAATCACCAACGCCACCTACGAAATTCACGTGGCGGGATCGCTGGCGCGAACCTCGGCCCTGGTGCACGAGATCTTACGGGCCAAATTCTCCGCCACGCCGGCGCAGATTCGCGAACAGGCGCTCAGCGAGCAGGTGGCCCGCACCCTCGTCCGCGAGCGCACTCTGGCCGCGCTTGGAACGTGCTTCGGCGTGCTGGCCCTCATCCTGGCCGCAGTGGGCCTGTACGGCCTGTTGGCCTACATGGTGGCGCGCGCCACCAGCGAAATCGGCATCCGCATGGCGCTGGGCGCCCGCCGCGGAGAGGTGCTGGCATTGATTCTGAAAGGCGCCCTGCGCCTGCTGGCTTTCGGGGTCGCGCTGGGTGTTCCAGTAGCCTGGGCGGCCACCCACTGGATCGGCTCCATGCTGTTCGGCCTGCGCGCCACCGATCCATTGACCACCGCCCTCGCCGCGGCCCTCCTGGCGCTGACCGGCCTGGCCGCCGCGCTGGTTCCGGCGTTGCGCGCCGCGCGCGTCGATCCGCTGGTGGCCCTGCACTACGAATAGGAGCCTCTATGTTCTGGCATCGAAAACAACGCGAACGCGACCTGGACCGCGAGATCCGCGCCGACCTGGAACTGGAAGCTGCCGAGCAGCAGGCCGCCGGCCTCTCGTCCGAAGACGCCCGCTACGCCGCGCGCCGCGCCTTCGGCAACGCGGCTTTCATTAAGGAGGACGTTCGCGCCATGTGGGGCTGGAATTCCCTCGAGCGGCTGAAACAGGATATCGTCTACGCGTTTCGGGGCATGCGCCGCAGCCCCGCGTTCACCCTCACCGCGGTCCTCTCGCTGGCCCTCGGAATCGGCGCCAACACGGCCATCTTCTCGATCGTCAACGCCGTCCTTCTGCGCCCGCTTCCCTATCGCCAGCCGGATCGGCTAATCATGCTATGGGAGCGGGACAAGAACGGCGACAACGCCGTCGCGCCGGCCGATTTCCGCGATTGGCGCGCCCAAAGCCGCTCCTTCGAGCACCTCGCCGCTTTCATCCACACCACCTTCTCCATCACCGGCGGCGATCGTCCCGAACGCGTCGCCGGCGAGCTGGTCTCCCCGGATCTTTTGCCGCTGCTGGGCGTCGCGCCCGCGCTGGGCCGCGGCTTCGTGCCTGACGATGAACGCCAGGTTCCTTACACCTGCGTCATCCTCAGCTACGGGCTGTGGCAGCGCCGCTTTGGCGCCGATCCGCAGGTGATCGGGCAGACCCTGGAATCCAATGGCCGCAAGCTGACCATCGTTGGGGTGATGCCCAAGGGTTTCGATTTCCCGGCGGGCCTCATTCGCACCTCGCCCGAAATCTGGGTTCCGCTCTCGCGCCCCGCCGAGGAATGGACCGTCCGCGGCTTTCATTACCTCCGCGTCATCGGCCGCCTGCGCGACGGCGTCACCCTGCCGGCCGCGGCATCCGAGATAGACGCCATCCAGAAGCGCATCGCCCAACAAGACACGGACGCCTTCGCCGCGGTGCGCCTCGTGCGTCTGGCGAGCGACATGGTCGGCGACGTCCAAACGCCGCTGCTGGTGATCTTCGCCGCGGTCTTCTTCGTTTTGCTCATCGCTTGCGTCAACGTGGCCAACCTGATCCTCGCCCGCAGCTCAGCGCGGCAGCGCGAGTTCGCCATCCGCCTGGCCCTGGGCGCGGGGCGTGCACGGCTCGTCCGCCAATTGTCTACCGAAAGCCTGCTGCTGGGAGTGTTCGGCGGCGCTTTGGGAATCGCCCTGGCCCTCGCCATGACCAAAGCCATCGTGGCCATGGCGCCCGCCAGCGTCCCACGCCTCGCGGGCGTCCGCATGGATGCGCAGGTCCTCCTGTTCACCCTCGTGGTTTCCCTGCTCGCCGGCCTGCTTTCCGGCGTCGCTCCGGCGTCCGGCTTTTCGGCGCGCCGCCTCGGCGAGCAACTGAAGTCCGGCGGCCGCGGGGCCGGCCAGGCCGCGGGCGGACGCTTGCGCAGCGTGCTGGTGGCCAGCGAAATCGCGCTCGCCCTCGTGCTGGTCACGGGAGCCGGGCTGATGGCCCAAAGCCTCTACCGCCTGGAGCAGGTTCGCCCCGGTTTTCGCACCCAAAACATTTTGACCTTCTCCGTCGCCGTGCCGGTGGTCAAATACTCCCCTGCACAGCAGCCCGTTTTCTTCAGCGAGCTGATGGACCGGATTCGCACCCTGCCCGGCGTGGAAGCCGTGGGCGCCACCACCGCCCTGCCGCTCAGCGGAACCGACGAGGATTATTCCTTCGAAATCCAGGGCCGCCCGCGTCTCGCCGGACAGCCCATGATGGGCGCGCATTACCGGGTGGTCACTCCGGGCTACTTCGATGCGCTGGGAATCCCTCTGATGCACGGACGTGTCTTCAGTGTCCGCGATACCGCGGATTCGTCCCCGGTGGTGGTGATCAATGAGGCCCTCGCTCGCCGCTATTTTGCGGGCGTGGACCCGCTGGGGCAGCGCGTCGTGATCGGCAACGGCCGGCGCGCTGTCCCGGTAGCGTCTGAGGTGATTGGCATCGTGAAGGATGTGAACCACTTCAGCCTGGCGGTTCGCCCCACCCCGGAAATGTACGAGACCGGTGCGCAAGCGCCGCAACTGGGCATGATGCTGGCCGTGCGCGCCGCCGGCGACCCGCGCGCACTCCTGCCGGCCATTCGCCGCCAGCTCAGCGGGATCGATCGCGACGTGCCGCTCTCCAAAGTGCAGACCATGAGCGACTTGATGGACGAATCGCTGGCGCCCTCGCGCTTTCGCGGCGCGCTGGTGGGCGCCTTCGCCGCTTTCGCCATGCTGCTGGCAGCACTGGGAGTCTACGGCGTGATGGCCTACACCCTGAGCCGCCGCACCAGCGAGATCGGCATCCGCGTGGCTCTGGGCGCACGGCCCGCGCAGGTGATGGAGCTGATAATCGTCCGCGCCCTGCGCCTGTCCCTCGCCGGCGTAGCCATCGGGCTGGCGGCCGCCCTCTGGCTCACGCAGTTCCTGAAAGGCCTTCTCTTCGAAACAGGCACCGCCGACCCGCTGACCTTCGCCGCCTCCGCCGCGATTCTGATTGCCGCCGCCCTGGCCGCCAGCTACCTACCGGCCCGCCGCGCCATGAAAGTGGACCCAATGTCGGCTCTACGGCACGAGTAGCTGCGCGGCGGTGGGCGGGTGGGCGCCTCACGGCACCAGCCGATACACCACCGTCTGCGTCGTCGCGCTTCCTTTTTCTTGCTGGGTCACCCGCACCTCGGCGACATTGGCCAGCGTGCGGCTCAGGCTGGCGATGTTCCCCGAAAAGAAGCTCGGCTCTCCGGAGCCGCCGGAATTGCCCATGCCGCCCGGGCGCGGGGAACCGAAATCCAGCGCCGCCATCACCCGCTCGAAGGCCGGGCGCTCGCGCAAATGCCGGAAGCCGGCGGCGTAGCTCAATCCAGCGGGGCTCCCCGCGGCGCCTGCGCGGTCCAGCACCTCCGCCAGCATGGCCGCATCGTTGCTCAAAAACAGCCGCCGGCCCTCGGTGGCGAACATTAGCCTCCCGAGCCCATCCAGCCGCTCAATCGGATGCCGTCCCGCGGTGGCCGACGTCCATCCCGCACCCAGCCGCGCGGTGGTCCACAGCTTGCCGGCAGCCTCGCTCAGCGCGCTGCGCACTGAGTTGCTGTCCCAATCCGCGGCGCCTTCCAGTACCATCACCGAGGGCATTTCGAAGAACGTGCCGGACACCGCCGTGCTGGATTCCATCCACAGCACAGTCTGCGCGCCGCCCTTGTCCAGCAAGCCGCGCGCGGCGGCCTCGGAATCGGCTAGGCCGGCATCCGGCGGCAGCGGCTGCTCGTCAATCCGGGTTTCGAGATCGGCTTCCGTCCCGGCGCGATTGTCAGGCGAGGCGGCATACGGCGCATACATCGGATTGGCGGCGCGCCCGGGCTGTGAGGCGATCAGCTTCTCCACCATCACGCGGGCCACCGCGCCGGTGTCCGTGATGGACGCAATCTTGTACATGCCGGCATCCGGAGGCACCAGCGCCAGCAGCCCGCCAATGGCCGCCGCCCCTGCTGGC
>DATJRE010000304.1:0-5537 GCA_035505095.1 Bryobacteraceae bacterium
TTGATTTTTCCCGATGCCGAGCTGCGGCAGGGAGTCGAAGGCCGGAAAGTGGAACACGCGAGAGAGCGGGTTCTCGGTCTCGTCCAGAAGCTTGAGGAGGCCGGGGACCAGGTGATCGTCCCCGCGCCGGCGCTATCGGAATTGCTCGTGACCGAAGGAGTGGACATCCAGGACGTGCTCACCACCCTGCGCGGTTCTGCGTTTATCCGCATCGAGAGTTTCGATACCCGCGCGGCGGTGGAACTGGCCCTGCGCCTGCGCGACGCGCGGAAGGCCGGCGACCAGCGGGAAGGCCTGCCGATCACCAAGACGGCCATGAAGTTCGACCGGCAGATCGTCGCGATTGCGCTGGTCAACGCCGCCACCGTCCTCTACTCAGACGATGAGGGCGTGGCCAAGTTCGCCGCTGGCTGCGGCCTCCCGGTGAAGCGGGTGGTCGATCTCCCCGTTCCTGCTTGGCAAGGATCGTTCCAGTTTCCAGAGGGCGCTGGTTCGCCGGCGGCAGAGGACACGGAAGATCAGCCAGGCGCTGGCAGTTCCGACGAGCCAAATCCGTCGTAGTGGTTCAACCCGGCAGTAGCCGCGGCGCCCCCGCCCGACGGCGCCCGGTTCCGTTGCCCGCTGGCACTTATAATAAAGCTGATGCCGAAAGCCAAAGATCTCGAGGGCCGGCTCCAGAGAACCGAGCAGCAGTTGCAGCTCTTTCAGAAGATCAGCCGGTTCATGGTCCGCGATATGAGCCTCCAGGAAGTGCTGCAAGGCATTGTGGCGCTGATCGTGGAGTTCACCGCCTGCGACGCCTGCCTGGTCTACCTGCTGGACAACGAAGAACTGGTGCTATGCGCCAGCAACCGCCCGCACCCTTCCACCATCGGCAAGCTGCGCATGCGTGGCAGCGAGGGCCTTACCGGCTGGGTGGCCCGCGAGCGACGCCTCCTGGCCATTTCCCGCGAAGCGTACAAGGACCCGCGCTTCAAGAAGTTCGGCGAACTGGAAGAGGACACCTACGAGGCCTTCCTTTCCGCCCCGGTGATTGCGCGCAACCGCGTGGTAGGCGTCATCAACGTGCAGCACAAGGCGCCCCACCAGCACACCGGCAGCGAGATGGAAGTGCTGACCACCGTCGGCGAGCAGGTGGGGTGCGTGCTGGTGCTGGCGCGCATGGCCCCCGCCGCCCTGGAAAGCGCCAATCATGTGGAGCTGGTGCTTTCCTCGGGACCGGTCCAGATGAAACAATAGAACAGGGTGAGATTGTGGTGAACCTGCGATTGATTGGGCTGTTCGGCGGTTTGCTGGCGCTTTCGGCGGCAGCCCCGTCCCAGAACGCGGCGCGCTGGCGCGTGCAGTATTTCTACGACGAAGATAAATCCACGCTGGTGGTTAACGACCTGCAGTTCGCCTCGCCCACCCGTGGGGTGGCGGTAGGGGCCATTGTGGAAGGCAGAAGCCGCAAGCCGGTCTCTCTGGTGACAGCCGATGGCGGCGCCCACTGGACCAAAATCGACCTGGAGGAGAATCCCGTCTCGCTATACTTTCTCAACGAATCGCTGGGCTGGATGGTCACCGAAAAAGGCTTGTGGGTGACCACCGAAATGGGGCGCAACTGGCACAGGCTGGCCAGGCCGCCGGCCGATCTGCTGCGCGTCCTGTTCCTGGACGAAAAGCACGGCTTCGGCGTCGGGTATAAGAAAAAGGTGCTGGAAACCAAAGACGGCGGCGAGCATTGGACGCCCGTGGAGGCCGCCGCCGAACCGCCCGGCGAAGCCGACGTGAGCGTCTATAACTGGATCGCCTTTCCCACCGCCCGCGACGGCATCATCTCCGGGCTGAATCTGCCGCCGGACCGGAACGAGCAGCAGTACCCCGATTGGATGGACCCGGAAGAGGCCCTGCGCCACCGGTCCACGCCGCACCTTTCGTATTCGCTCTCCACCCACAACGGCGGAGAGACCTGGAACACCGGGGCCACCTCTTTGTTCGGAGAAATCGCGCGGGTGCGCCTGCTCCCGGACGGCAAAGGCCTGGGGCTGATCGAATACTCCAACTCATTCGCTTACCCGTCCGAGGTCAAGCAGATCAACTGGCACTCGGGTAAGAGCCAAACCGTCTACCGCGACAAGCATTTCGACGTCAGCGACGTCTGGCTCACCCCCGATGGCACCGCTTTCCTGGCCGGCACGCAAGTGACCGGCCAGATCCACGACGTGATTCCCGGCAAAGTGCAGGTGCTGCGCAGCACCGATATGTCCGTGTGGACGGAGATGAATGTGGACTACCGGGCCGTCGCCGGCCGCGCGATCCTGGCGGCCAGCGGCGACAAAGACCTGTGGATGGCTACCGATTCCGGCATGATCCTGAAGCTGGAGCAGTAAGGTTCCTGCCCCAGCCTCTGTTATGGCTGCAATTGGAACGGCACGCTCACGGTAGTGGATACCTCTACCGGTTCGCCGTTCAGCAGGGTGGGCTTGTACGTCCATTGCTGCACGGCGGCCTGCGCGGCGGCAACCAGCAGCGGATGGCCCTCCACCGGAGTGGTGCTTTCCACGGTGCCGTCTTTGGCGATGACGATGGCGAGCGTGACCGTCCCTTGGATGCCCGCCTGTTGGGCCAGGGCCGGATATTCCGGATCGACTTTCTTCAGCAGCATGGCGGCCTGCACATTGCCGCCGATTTTGATCCGTTGTGGAACGGGCGGCTTCGACTCGCCATTGGCGGCGGGCACCGGGGGCGGCGGAGGCGGCGCGGACGCGGCGCCGGGCGGCAGGGTGAAAGTTACCTGCTGCTCAAAGGCACTGGCTTGCGAAACCGCCGGGTAGACCCATTGCTTGACGGCCTCCAACGCGGCCTGCACCAGCAGCGGATGTCCGCGCAGCACGGTGAGATTGGTGATGTGGCCGTCGGGGGAAATGGCCACCGCCAGGCTGACGGTTCCCTGAATCCGCGCCATTTTGGCCAGCGGCGGGTACGCGGGAGGTGCGCTCGATAGCGGCGTGGGCGCCGACGGCAGGACCGGCAATTGCGAGTAGGCCTCCTGCACGGAGGAGTAGCGCGGACCAGGCCCGTTCGGGCCGGGCTGGGAGTTTCCTTGCGTCGTCATCATCGATAATAACCGGGCGCGCTGGCGCTGCAGAAACGGAGCATCCCCGGCGGAAAATTGCTGGCCCAGGATCTTCGAACCGGCCGCCCTCAGGCGGACGCCCAGTTCCTGTGCGGGCACCAGAAGCGGATGCTCGTTGAGATTGACCACGCCGGACGGCAGCGCTCGTCCGTCGGACGCGGGAAATCGTACCGCGCTGACCAGTTGCGACCCAGTCATCTGGAGCACCGGTCCGTCTGTGCTGTCCTCAATCTGCGAGCGCACGCGGTTGCCGAAATCGGGATTGTCATTGGGGAAGGTGAGGTCTCCAAACGTGCCCAGAATCGCCGCTGCGTAAAGCCGGGAAAGGTGATCGGCCCCCGCCGAACCCCTGGGATCCAGTGCCCGCACCTGCTGGAACAGCCGCTCGGCTTCGTTGGGGTCGCCGCCGGGCTGGGCGAAGAACGCTCCCGCGTGGGTGAGCACGGCCTCGTCGTTCGGGTGCGCCGCGGCCTGTTGCTGCCACAGCGCGGCGGCCCGGTCGTAATCCGCCGTGGTATTGAACCGGGTGGCGCGCGGGGTGATGCCTTGCGAAGTGATGGCGGCCTCGTTGGATTCGGGATGGTTGGCGATCAACCAATAAATATGCGACAGGCGCGGCTCGCGCACGCCGGCCGAAAAATAGTACAGGACGAGCTTCTCGCGGGCCGCGAGGTCATTGGGATTGGTGACCAGGTATTGCTCGATCTGCGCCGCGTCGCCGGCCGTGAGGTTGGGGCGATGTTGCAGCAGGCCGGCAATGGCCGCGGGCGTCTGGTCCTGCGCCGCGGCGGGCACGGGCCGCAAAGCGGCGGTGAGATAAATCAGCGGCAGGCTGGCCGCCACCAGCGCCAGCCAGCGCGAGCGCGTGAGGCCGCGGGGAATCTGCCGATTGTCGTCCAGAATTCGTTCGATTCGCATACGCACTTCCTTTCCTTTCGCCATCGCCATGGCGTCCCAGACCAGGCGTCCCTGGCCGGTCTTGACCGCCGCGGCCATATCCAACAAAGCCTGCGCATAGGATTCGCGCTGGCCCAGCGCCAGCAGGGCGGCATCGTCGCAGGCCTCCTCCGCCAGCGCCGCCAGCCGCCGCTCCAGCCACCACGCCAACGGGTTGAACCAGTACAGCGAGCGGTTCACCGCCGCCAGCAGCGCGATGGCCCAATCGCCGCGGCGGATGTGGTTCCGTTCGTGGACCAGCACGGCCTGGAGTTTGATCGACTCCCATGCCTGCCAGCCCACCGGCAGCAGGATGCGCGGATGGAACCACCCCACGGTGAGGGGCACGGAGATCCACGACGATTCGTAAACCGGCGCTCCCCAATCGCTTTCAATGGACCGCGCGCCGCGAATCAGCCGGCGGGTGAAGAGCGACCCGAACAGCAACCGCAGGAGCCAGAAACCCAAACCGGCAAGATAGAGGGCGGCCAGCAGGCGCGGCACCAGCGGTGCGGGCGGCTCGGGTACGGAGACCGGAACCGCCGCGGTGTCCCCTACCGGGCCCGCCGGAATGGCAAGCGAGGGCAGTGGAGCCGCGGGAGCTGCGGCGTGCAGCACCGGCACTGGAAGGGCTGGCAGCAAGGGGGTGAGGGCCACCAGCGCCAGCATTCCGGCAGTCACCAGGAACAGCACGGCGTGGCGCGCTGCGGCCGACTTCACCCGCCACGCCACCAGCGCCAGCGGCAACACAGCCAGGGCAAGCGAGCGCACGGTGGCGCCGGCCAGAAACAAGAGTAGAGCAGACGAAAGGTCCATGTCATTTCTCCTCGCGGTTTTTGCGCCGCGCGATGCGCTGCGCCAGCCGCTGCAGTTCGCGCTCATCCACCACGTCGTTATCCACCATTCCGACCAGCAGGGCCTCCACCGAGCCGCCGCAGAAACGCTCGATGATCTGGCGGACCGCCCGGGCGGCCACATTTTCCTGCGCCACGGTGGGCGTGTAGACGTTCGTGCGCCCATCCACGCGGTGCCGCACGTAGCGCTTTTCTTCCAGGCGTTTGAGAATCGTCCGGGCGGTGGATTCCTTCATCGGATGGCGGTCGGCCAGGGCGGCCCGGACATCTTCGCCGGTGGCCGAGCCGCGCTCCCACACGATCTCCATGACCAGGTGTTCGAGGGAGCTGAGAGGTTTGCGGGCGTTAAACATTGTAGCGCTACGAAGCGTAGCGCAAACGGCCGCAGATGTCAAGCGGGAAATCGCCCGGGGTCCAGCTTCAGGCCAAGCGTTCGGTGAAGCGGACCGGGTGCGTTGCCAGTTGCGCCGTGGCGATCGCGCGCCATGAGATGCGGCTGAGCCCGGGACGGGAGGCGCCGTTTGGCAGGCTCTCCTGCATGCGCCCCCTCATTGCCGCGATCTGTCGTTTCAGTTGGGCCTGCCGCTCCTCCGGGCTAAGGTACGCTCCGGCTCTCGGGATGCACTTTC
>DATJRE010000305.1:0-18874 GCA_035505095.1 Bryobacteraceae bacterium
ATCGGCTCCGGCGGACCCTTCTCCGTGGCCATCCTGATCCAACCGCCGGCCAATCCGCTTGAAGGACCAAGTAGCCCTAACTACCTCAGCTTCGCCGCCAAGGCCGGCATCAACGACTCGGGCGCGGTCGGCGGATTCACCCGCGCCCACCGTGACCGCTATTAGCCCGGCATCCGGCGCCATCGGCGCGAGTGTCGACGTTACCCTCACAGGCGCCAACTTCGTCGCCGGAGCAAACGTCGCCGTTAGCGATCCCAACATCACAGTCAGCGGCGCAACAGTCGTAGGTGCTACTCAGATCACGGTGACCTTGACTATCGCCCCTAGCGACACGCCCGGCACGGCGAGCGTGACCGTAGCCACAGTCGGCGGGACGAGCGCCCCGGTATCTTTCGCGGTCCGCCAGGTGCCAGTGATCACGTGGAGCAACCCGGCCGACATTGTATTCTCGTCCGCCCTCGGCGACGACCAGTTGAACGCGACCGCCAATGTCCCTGGGACCTTTACCACGCGTGGAACGTTGGCGTCCGGCAGGAAGGTTGCCGGCGCCGCATTCGGGTGAACTGGTGCAGCCGAAGACCAGCGTAGGAAGGGCCTTCCGACACTTGCGGCGGGCTTACACGCTCAGCACAGGGAACGGCGAATCTCGAATCAGGCTATAAGTAAGGTCCCGCAATCGGCCGATAGCACCGGTGCATGGCCGTCTTCCGAGGATGAGCGCGTCGGCGGCACACCGAAGTGCAGTGTCCAGCAGGGCCTCTTTTACGGGACCGGTCGTGATTTGGACCGCCGCGTCGCACCCGACCTTCTGAAGAAGTTCATCCAATCGTCGCCGCGCGTTCACTGCGGCCTCTACGCTGGTGGTGTGAATCACCGAAAGCTGAGCGCCCGCCTCAGCGGCTGCACGGCCAGCTAGATGTAACACGCGTTCCGAATCCAGGCTTAGGCCAATTGCACAAACCCAGACACGGTGCTCGAGCGGCCGCGGGAGTGCCGTCTCCGCGTGTTCGGTCGTCAAAACCGGGCAGTCGGCGTCGTTGAGCACCTTTGCCGTGGTCGATCCGAGGAGCATGCGCCGGAATCGGCCGGCGTGTGTCGGCATCACGATGAGATCGAATCCGCCCGTCCTGGCCACGCCCGCTATTTCCGCCGCCGCTTCGCCTGAGCGTAGGATTCTGACGCAGGCAGCCGGTGGAAATTCGGATTCGAGGAACGACTTCAGTCTCTCCTCGGCGACGGCGCAATGCTCCTTGGCGATCTCTTGCGGACATCGCACCAGGAGTTCGAATCCATTGTGGCTGGCGAGATCGCAGACGTGGACGAGGCTCACGTGAGCGCCGAACATCCCCGCGGCCCGTTTGACGTAAGGGGCCATGGCCGCGCAGGATGGGGAAAAGTCCACCGGAAACAGAATTCTTTCGATCATCGGCATAGATTCATTTTTGCAGCTTAACCCGACTCGATCGACACAACGCCAAAACCAACCACTCTTGAGGGTGCGCGGCGGACCGGAGCCTATGTTGCCGGCGGACACGCAACGCCGCCAGGGCCCGATCCACTTTCCGCCGGGGAAGTGAGCGATCGGCCTCGCAACGGTCGCCGCTCGGCTGCTCGATCATCGCCGGGCGCCACGCGGAGTGCGCGCCGGGATGACGACCCGCGACGCGCCCTCCCACGTCTTTCCGCCCGGAGGAGGGTCGGCCGGCCCGCAACGGTCGCCACCTCCCGTCGCTCGATTCGTCGCCGCGCGCTAAGTGGGTACGTCGCGGGCGACGACCCTCGGCCTGCGACGCTTCGCACTTCGGTTTGACGTCGGCGAGCACGACGCGCCCGCGCTCGTTTTCCGGGTCGGCTAGACCTTAACCCGAACGCCGCGTCAGTGGCCCCTGAAGTGCTCGTTTCACCGCGATTGTGCATCATTTCAACGGCTTACGAGGCATGTCAGGGGGTTTTCACCCGACGCGAGTCATATGACCCTGAACGCGGATTCCGCTCTCCGATCCCATCCATTCGTGGCTGACCTCTCGTCCGCACAGCTTGATACTCTAGCCCGTCTGGCCGCGCCAGTCTATTTCGAGGAAGGCGAACTCATTCTGGTGGACGGCCAGCGTTCCACCGCGTTCTACCTGTTGCTTAGCGGCAGTGTCGCCGTCGAACTGCGAACGGCTTACTGCTCGGTCTGTGTGCAGGCCCTCCAAGCCGGCCAAGTCTTCGGCTGGTCGGCCCTTGTCAACGACCAGGATACCCTCTTCCAAGTGCGGGCCCGCGAACGTACTACCGCCGTGCGCGTGGATGGCGCCGATCTCCAGTCGGCCTGCCGGGCCGATCCGTGGCTCGGCTTGGCGACTCTCGAACGGGTCCTGCGCGTGGTGGGCCGGCCGTGTTAGGTCGACCGAACAGCGCTTTGCCGAAATGTATGGTGTGCGTGTAAACTGGTTAGGGTCGGCCCTTTCCGTTCGCACAGGAGATCAGGGCCGCAGCAGGTCAAAGTTCCCGAGAATCATCGCTCGCCGTACCGCATCCTTTTACAGACTGAAAGCCGCAGGTAATATCAGTCCCAACGCTACGCTCGCATCGGATCCACGTGGGCCAAACCGCTCGCGGTCAAGCGGTCAAAGACAACTACGTTTATCCGCTCATGCGAGACGCGCGGCAGCGATTATGCCGCGACAATCAAGACCGTCGATCATTCGGAGGAAGCGGAGGAGGATGGAACCATCGTTGTGCGTGAGCGTGAGAGATTCACCAACGACCTGGCTCTGGTGTGGGCGTCGGGGGGGACTGCCATATTGTGGTGATCGATTTCTACCGCGCCGACCTACGGCACGAATTGGTAAACGACTAGGAGGGAACAATCTCTGCAACGCCGCTCAGGCTAGGCTCAGCCAAGGCGACGATACGTCTATCTCGACTAACTTCCCATTCCGCTCGGCCCAAGCTCTCACGGCCAGTGACGTTTGCGAGGAATCACTCCGGCAGATCTGGAGGCGACAGCGAGCACGGCGATAACTCACGTGCACGAGACCGATCGGTCGCTGCCCCCGTTGGGCTGGCAGCGGCGATTTTTCAAAGTCGAAATCACTCCATTGGAGGCGACCGACCGATTCCAATGCTGATTCGCGGTCATCGCAGTCGTTCTCTTTCTGGCGAACCTGGTCATGACGGATACAGACAATCCCTTCAACGGCGTGTGTCACGTCGGTCCGAAGCCGTGCGCGGATGTGAAGCCGTAGCGGCGTCGCGGTTTCATCGGGCCAGGCGAGCGGGCCAGTTGACGAGCAGGGTGAGGGGCGCGGCGGCAGCCTCAACGGCGACGGGACCGAGGAAGCGCTGGCCGTCGCGGGTGACATCGTAGCTGGGGGCGAAGGTCTGCGAGGGCAGCCAATGCGGCTGGAAGAGCAGATGGGGCGCCTCGATTTCGAAAGCGCCGGAAGCGGTTTTGACGGTCACCGCCATCAGCTTGCCATCGGGCGCGAGGTAGTACAGCTCGCGCCCATCGCCGCGCCAGACCGGCTCGGCGCCGCCGTTATTGGAAATCTGGGACTTGCTGGCAGTGCCGGGGAAGCTGCGAACGTAGACTTCATTTCGCCCGGATTCATCGGAGACGTACGCGACCCATTTCCCATCGGGCGAGAAGCGCCCCTGCATCTCGCGGAAAGGAGTATCGAGGAAGGGGACGGGCTTGCCAGGCGTATTTCCCGTCATCGGCAGCACCCACAGATCGGCGCCCGAGCTGCCGCCGACTACCGTGTACAGGATATCGCCTCCGCGCGACCAGTCATTGGGGTAATCGCTGCGCGTTGCCTCTCCCTGTTCGAGCCGTCTCTCGTCGGCCGTGCCGCCCGACATCTTGAGATAGATCCTGCTTGGGCCTCCGCGGCTGGAGGCGAACACGATCTGTTTCCCGTCCGGCGACCAGGACGGCTGGATATCCGGCGCCGGATCGAAGGTGAAGCGGGTAGAGATGGAGTGGGCCAGATCAATCTGCCAGATGTCCGCGTTGGCGTTGGAGTCGATCATGGCGACAGCCACCTTGGCTCCGTCCGGCGAAAGCCGCGGGGACAGGTACGCGCCGGTCTCGGGCGTCGCGGGCGATTGCCTGCCATCGCGGGTGGTCCACGTCAGCCGGCTGTCCGGAAATCCGCTCTGGTTATAGACCAGCAAGCCGCCTTGGGAGGCCGAGAAGCCGGCCAAGCCGACGCTGACTTGGGAATCCACGCGGTCGGCGACAGGAACGGCCTCGCCCTGGAATTGGAGGCGGGAAGCGTCGAAGCGGCGGGCTAACAGCGTGTTTCCTTGCGTAAACAGGAACCAGCCGGCGCCGCCGCGCCACGACGGCGATGCGGGCGGCGGCACGTATATTGCGTTCGCGGTAGAGCTGACCAACTCGGTGCGGCGAGTGGCTTCCGGCTTATCGTCGATAGAGCCGACCCAGATTGCAGATTTGGCCACGTTAGTCAGGCGGTTCAGGTAGAGGAAGTGCTTGCCATCGGGCAGGAACTCCGGCCAGTAGTGGGAGCTTTCCTTGCGGGCAGCATCGAGAGTGGTCAGCCTGACGGGTTCGCCTCCAGCGGCGGGGACTCGATACAAAGTGCGGTCCATCCCGCTAAAGACGATGACGCCCTCGCGATTCCACGTGCCGCCGTGGCCGCGGGGGGCGTCGCAGATCGCCAGCGGTGGGCCGCCCGTCACGTCGATCTTTTTGAGCTGCGTGCCGGAGAAGAACGCCACGAAGCCGCTGTCGGGCGACCAGAAGGGATAATAGGCGCTTTCGGTTCCGGCCAGCGGGTGAGCCGCGAGAGAATCCAGGCGCCGCACCCAAAGCATTTCCTTACCTTCCTGAGTAGCGATGAAGGCAAGCGTACTGCCGTCGGGAGAAAGCGAGAATCCGCCGGTTTCTGAAGAGACGGCCGTGAATTCGGCCTTTTCCGGCGGCATCAGCGAGACCTGGTAAGCGGGCTCGGTCGGCTGGCGGAAAGGAACGATGGCGACCAGCAGGAGGGCGAGCGAGAGCAGGGTGACGGCGGCCATCCAAAAATACGGACGGCGGGAAGGTACGGGCGTCACGGAGGCAGGCGCGGACGGCTGGATTTCCTCGAGGAAGGCATCGCCGATATCGCGCAGGCGGCGCTTCCGATCACGCTCCAGGCAGCGGCTGAGCAGGTTGCGGATGGCGGGCGGAGTCTCGGCGGGAAGGGCGGACAGATCCAACTCGGTCTTCAGGACCGAAGCGAGAGTGTCCGAGATCGTCGCGCTGGCGAAGAGCGCGCGGCCGGTGAGCATCTCGTAAAGCACCACCCCGAACGACCAGATGTCGGCGCGCTTGTCGACTTCCTGGCCGCGGGCCTGTTCCGGGCTCATGTAAGCGGCGGTGCCCAGGATCACGCCCTCCATCGTCGCGCCCATGGTGATCGTGGGAGAAGAGGAGGCAGCGGCAGGCGCGGCGTCCTTCGCCAGCGCCTTCGCCAGGCCGAAATCGAGCACTTTGACGCGGCCTTCGGGTGTGACATTGATATTCGCAGGCTTGAGATCCCGATGCACGATGCCGCGCTCGTGGGCGTATTCGAGGGCCTCGGCGATCTGTTTCGCGATGGGGATGGCCTCGTCGAGCGGGATTGGGCCTTGGGTGATGCGCTCGGCCAGCGTCGGGCCGGGGATGAGTTCCATGATGAGCGCCCGCTCTTCGACACCGTAGATGGCGGCGATGTTGGAGTGGTTCAGAGAGGCGAGCACCTGGGCTTCCCGGGTGAAGCGGGCGAGGCGATCGGGGTCGTGGGCAAAGGAAGCGGGCAGGATTTTAACGGCGACGGCGCGGTTGAGCTTGGTATCCGTGGCACGCCAGACCTCGCCCATGCCGCCCGCACCCAGCTTGGAGGTCAAGCGGAAATGAGCAATCGTGGATGGAGACATACCTGCCAGTTTCCTAGCATCGTACCACTTCGGGACCGGATCGGGCTGCCCGGTAGTGCTCGAAAGGTGCGTTGGCGGGCCTTTCCGTCGCCGCCGGGCGCCGAGTGACCTAAGGAAGTTACTGCCCGCCGCTCCCGGTCGTCACGCGTGGATGTCTTTTCCGCCGATCAGAACTTATAATGCAGCGCGAACTGAATAATCCGCGACTGGTTACCGGTAATCAGCGAGGTGACCTGGCCGAATGCCGGGCTACCGACCGAAGTATTGGGATTAGCGAAATTGGCATGATTGAGAAAATTCAGCATTTCCATCCGGAATTCCAGCGTGTGGCTTTCGTGGATGCGGAATTCCCGCAGAATCGAAATATCCATGCTGATCAATCCCGGCCCAAAACCATCCGTGCGGCCAGCGTCGCCGAAGGTATAAGGAGCGGCCACTGCGAATGCCGAAGTGTTGAACCACTCCGCCAGTTGCTGCGCCTTCGATCGCTCGCTGGAAAGGTTGTTCGGATTGCCCACGACGTTGGGCCGCTGAGCGGGGGAAAAGGAGTTGGTGGTATTAGTCAGATCCACCGCGCCCCAGGGTGGCCCGGTCTGCAACACCGCGATGTAGCCCAACGACCAGCCGCCGATCACCCCGTTCATGAACCGGTTCCTGGCGTCAAATCCACGGCCCGCTCCCGCCGGCACGGCATAGACTGTACTCAACACCATCCGGTGCGAGATACTGTTGCCGGAGAGTCCGCGGTCCGCCGCCCGATCGTAGACGTTCTGGAAATCGGTGGTATTGCCGCCCAGCTCGTTGCGCGCCGCGAGATCGTCAATCAACCGCGACCAGGTGTAATTCGCCTGGAAAAGCAACCCATGGGACCAGCTCTTTTCCAGCCTCACGTTCATCGCGTTGTAACTCGAGTTGCCAATGTCAGGCACATCCTCGCTCACGTTGCTGAACTGGGGAAACGGACGATTGATCTGCGCGTTACCCGGTCCCATTAGGGAAGGGGGTACCTGGTCGATCGTGAGGGGCGTCTTCGAGGAGAGGTGATGTCCCAACGTGGCCAGGTATCCGATTTCGGCAACCAGGTTCCTGGTGATCTGGTGCTGCATGTTGAAATTGTACTGTTCCAGGTAGCCTTCCTTGCGGCCCGTGGGATAAAAGAAGTCGACCGCGGTAGTGGGAGTGGCGCCGGGCGGCACCGCGCCGTACCCAGCCGTCAACTGCGACGGGCTGGGATATAACAGCGGCGGCAACCCCTTGCTGAGCACCGCGGCGGGAGTCAGCCCATTGTCCGGCGAAGTAAGGGCAGTGGTGGCCTGGAACCCGAGCGCCGCATAGGTGGGGGTCGCCTGATCGTATTGGCCGATGTAGAGCTGGGCGGCGCCGCCGCGCATCACCCAGGTATCGCCGAAGCGGTAAGCAAAACCGACGCGCGGTCCGAAGTCCTTCCAATCCCAATTGTGAGCGTACTTGCCGAGGCCGTTTTGCCCGGCGAACGTAACCACGCCGGGGCAATTGCAGACCGGGTTGATGGCAGTCTCGTTGAATCCGTTCTGCCGGTCCATTTGCTCCCACCGCGGGGTATCGATATCCCACCGCACGCCCAGGTTCAAAGTAAGCCGCGGGGTTACCTTCCAATCGTCCTGCGCGAACAAAGCGTGGGTGGATGCGCGCGCATGCAGGGGCTCGGTTTCCTGCACCTCCGCTATATCCGCCCAGCCCAGCAGCATCGCTGCCAGCGCACTCCCGGTGGCTACGTTGTTGAACGTGAAGTACCCGCCGGCAAGTAAAAAGTCGCCCTCGGTGCTCAAGGAGCTCCGATATTCAACGCCGAATTTGAGCTGATGGCTGCCCCGGATCAGGGTGACCTTTTCGTCCAGCGCGTTATCCCGGACGGGCGACTGTATCCGCTCCTGCGCATTCTGGTAGGCAATATTGCCGCCGATCTGGGTAAGGCCGGCGGGCGCAAACTCGCCGAAGAATTGTGGGTTCACGCCCGTGAGGCCCAGTTTCCCATCCAGCCCCGAAGTGTCTCCCGGGGTTTTGAGCACGGTCTTGCGGTAATCCACGTATACCGAAACTCGTTCAGAGCGGTGGGCGTGATGGTGTGAATCCAGGTGGCGGTGGCGTTGAAGTACCACTGCAGGTAGCTGTATGCGTACGGATCCGCATCCGCCGCGGTAAAGACGGGAAAATTAGTTGTCAGGTAATCCTCCCAAGCGATACGCAGGAACATCCGATCCTTGGAGGAAATCGTATGATCGATGCGCGACACAATATTCCAACCCGGAGCGGTGGTAGTGTCCGGCGCGGAATAGTTGGAGTTGCCGGAGGGCCGGCCGGGGAGGTTCGGCGCCGGATAGAACTGCGCCACCGCCAAGCCGATCGGGTCCATCGCGCTTTTCGGGATGATGTTGCCGGGATAGGGCAAACGCGCCGAAGTGGTGGGATCGCGCACCACATAGCTGTCGGCCGAAAAATTGCCGGAGACTTCGGCAGGCGTCGGCAAATTCAGGATGCTGGTAGTCTGCGTGGTGTCCTGGATAGCCTCATAATTGAAGAAGAAAAACGTCTTGTTCTTGCGGATCGGCCCGCCGAGAGCGCCGCCGTACAGGTTGTAATGCAGGATTGGGATAGTGGGGGCAAAGAAGCTGCGCGTGGCGATGGCGGTGTTGCGGGCGTACTCGTAGGCGGATCCGTAGAAGCTGTTGGTCCCGCTCTTGGTGGTGAGCTGAATGATACCGCCGCCTGTCCGGCCCAGCTCCGCCGAAAAGTTGCTCTCGGACATGTTGAACTCCTGCACCGATTCGAGCGGCGGGTCCATGACGATGGTATTGGTACCCAGGATGATGTTGGTGTCGTTGCCGCCGTCCATGGTGAAATATCCGTTGCCGCTGCGTCCGCCGGCGATGGTGAAGACGGTGCTGGAGCCAGTTCCGAGCTGCACGTTGAATCCGCTGAGCTTGGCGAGTTGGGTGGCGCGGCGGTCCACCAAGGGCATGTCGGAGATGGTGGTGTTGGCGACGGTCGCCCCCACCGCGGACGTCTCCGATTCCAGCAGCGGGACCTGTGCCACGACAGTCACCTTCTCGGTCCGGACGCCAACCTCGAGCCGGATGTTGGCGCGCGCTGGAATGCCGGTCTCCAGCACGATACCGGTGCGCTGAAACTGCTTGAATCCGGTCAACTCGGCGTTCAGCGTATACTCGCCGGGCTTGACCAGGGGAAAAGAGAAATTACCAGTGTCGGTGCTGATGGTCTGGTAGACTTCACCGGTGGCGTTATTGACCAGGCGCAAGGACACGTGCGCAACGGCGGCGGCACTGGCGTCGGTAACTTCTCCGGTCAAGCTTGCGTTTTCATTCTGCGCGCAGATCGCCCTGCCGAGTAAAACAACAGCGAGTGCGAGACGACGATTCATAAACTCCTGCCCGCCGGCGCGTGTCCGGCCATCCGAAGGAAGGCGACTGGGATTCTACTCAAATGGGGTTTAATACACAGGATGGCAGTCCAATCCCTAAGGCCCCTCTGGCACAGCGCACTCCTGACAGAAAAGATCAGGGCCGCGGAGCCTATTTTGTTCGACGACTATAAGCTGAAATGGGTACTTTGTCAAGAGGGACGGAACAGAGGGATCGGACAGAGTGTCGACAGCATGTGATCTCAATTAGCACACGTGGGTGCGCCTATGCCACCCACGAGTTGCAGAAGCCGGACAGCCAGCCGCTATTGGTAGGCTGACACGTATGGCAACTTCCTCGAAAGCGGTTTTATCGGTAAAGTGCCTTCCCCGACCTCCCAAGGTCTTGCCCGCCTTCCACCACCCGTTGCGAACCCCTCGAAAGCGGCACGAAAATGGAATGCCGCCGCGCGACCAGGACGATTACGGCTGTGAGAATGCCCCCGCGCGTCGGACCGCCCGTTTGCCGGCACATGACGCCGCCCACGGGGGCTATCCGCCCTCGTCAAAGGGCGCTGCACGAAAACGTGGAGGCGCCCCACCGAAACGTACCACGCGTGGAACATTTGCGACCGGCAGGAAGGTTGCCGGCGCCGCGGCAGGATGAGATGGTGATTGACATACCTGATCAACCATCTTCTGGTCCGTATTTGGGTTTGTAGAAAGAGGACTAGAACGTTTCAAACAGGAGTGGTGCGAAGCCCGCAGGTGACTATTGCCCACACGGCTCAAACAACAATCCGAACTCAGTTGGTACATATTCTAAACGAAGACGCGAATAGCTCGCGACGAAAGCTGTTGATAAATCCCCTTCCCACCAGCAAACTCCGCGAATCGCGATTTGGGAGGTTGCTTCAATCCCCTGGCTGCTTGTTTCCTGGCACCCGGGAAAGCGCTTCCCCCGCCACGCTTCAACCCCAGCATCCCCTCTTTTCACCACAAATCCACCACGCCGCCGGACCAACCGGACCAATCCCCTTATAAGAGCAACTATTTTTCATCTCTTATGCAGTGCAAAAACTTTGCGAGTTGTGCTCCGTGCGCGCGCGAGGCGTGATCTATCTGTGGGAAAAAGAGGGGGAGCAGGAGAAGAGATCCTTCCGATGTTCGACACGGCGGTCATGATCGGGGCACATTCCGGGCACAAAGCCGCGTCGCACGCCCGACTTGGGCACACTTGGGCACAAATCCATTCGCGTAAGTCTTTTGTTTCTGTCGCGAATGTTCGTAAGTGATTGATATTCCTACCTTGACACGGTAGAGGTCGCAGATTCGAGTTCTGCCGGGCCCACCACTGTTATCAAACACTTGAACCTGGGTTGCATCCGCATTGACCAGCGTAATTGGCGCGGAGACATCGACGAACCGAAGACGGCGAAGAGCAGGCAGACGTTGGCTCTCGCCGCCCTCACTGACCGGTACCGAGTCTGGATCGCCACTCTGAAGCATCGCGACGCGGAGGCCTGGGTTTTTCGGCAGGAAGAGGGCAAGCGCCAGCCCATGCGGGACTCTGGAGTCCGGAAGGCCTTGAAGCTCGTGGCGGCAGCCGAGGGTTGCGACTTCCCCGGGCTGGGGCCGCACTCGCTTCGCCGCGCCAACATCCAGGCCAAGCGCATCAAGGCCGGCAAGCGTAGCAAGGCGAAAGTTGTCGAGATGAAAGGCACGGACACAGCGGCGTAGGACCAGTACCTCAGGAAGCGCCTGGAAAACCGCAGGTACACCCCTCCGAAGCCTGAGTGCGGGAGCTCGCCGGTAACGCCACGGCGTTGATCGCGGGCGAACCGGGGTTGTCACAGACTGAAAGCCGCAGGTAAGATCAGTCCCAACGCAATGCTCGCATCGGATCCACGTTTGCCGCGCGGCGCGCTGGGATCCACGCAGCGAGCAAGGCTACCGCTACTAGCACAAGAATGGCCAAAACGGTACTTACGGGGTCCGCTGGCCCAATCCCGAATAACATGGCTTCGACAACGCGCCCGAGGCCCCAAGCTGCTATAAGACCGATCGCCGTACCTGCTACCAGCAGCCACAACGCTTCGCTAACGACAAGGCCCACGATGCTGCCTGTTCTCGCTCCTATGGCGATGCGAATGCCGAATTCGCGTGTGCGCCGCACGACCCCATAGGACGTCAGCCCATACAACCCGATGGCCGCCAGCGCGAGTGCCAACCCTCCAAATAAGCCTGTAACCGTCCCAACCAGCCGCTCGCGCAGCAGCGACCGGTCTACTTCCTCCTGAACCGTGTGCAGGTTGAAGATGGCGGCCGTCTTGTCTAAATCCTGAATCTTCTGTCGAAGTGCGGAAGCGAGGGCCGCCGGATTACCAAACGTGCGCAAGTGGACGACCGTTTGCGATGCCCATGGGCCTGGCCGAGCCGGAACATAAATCATTCGGACCGGGCCTTCCCGCAGCCCAGTGTACTTGCTGTTCTTCACGACGCCGATGATCTCCCATTGGTACACGCCCTCTTTCGTCCCCACCCTCCGGCCGATGGGGTTCTCGCCGCCGAAAAAGTCCTTCGCGAACGTCTCGTTGACAACCATCACGTCGCGCGCGGAGAGAATGTCGCGATCATCAATGTCACGCCCGAGCAACAGAGGAATTCCCATCGTCGTGAAATAGCCGGGCGATACGAAGCCAACCCGCGGGGAATCTTGCAGTTCAGTAGCTTTCGGCGTATAGCCCGGTACATAAATGTTCCAGTCTGTGTGGGTGCCCAGGGGCGGAGAGTCCGCCAGGGCTGCGGAAACAACGCCCGGCAGGTTCCGAACTTCCTTAAGGAGCCTGAGATCCAACCCGGGACCGCCCTCGACCGATGCAACGAGGATGTTCTCGCGGGCAAACCCCGGATCGATTATCAGCAGATTGTGTAACGACCGCAGAAACAGCCCGGAAGCGATCAGGAGCAGAAGCGAGAGACTCATTTGAAAAACGACCAGTCCCTTACGGAACAGGCTACGACCCGCTTTCGCACCAATCTCCTCGCCTTTGATGGCAGGCGCAACATCGACGACAGTGCTCTGGAAGGCGGGGACAAGCCCGAAAAAGAGTGCGGCGCCAACCCCCAGAACCAGCGTAAATAAGAGAACATTGGGATCCATCGGCGCGTTGAGCCTCCGGTCCGCGGGCAAATACCGGATCAGGACATCACGCATCCATCGCGCCAACATAAGTCCAGAACCCGCTCCACCGATCGCCAGGATCAGGCTTTCGATGAGCAATTGCCCGATGAGCCGTTTCCTGGAAGCGCCCAGACTGAGCCGGACCGCGATCTCCCGGCGCCGAGCCGCGGCACGGCTCAACATGAGATTCGCTACGTTGGCGCAGGCGACCAGAAGCACCAGGGTGACCACCGACATCAGTACCCAGAGAGCCATGGAGTAACTGCTGCGGAGCGTGGACAGTCCGGTAGCGCCAGGCATCAGGACAATCTTCTGCTCCAGCAGGTTGCGGCGGCGATCCGCCTTGATGGCGCCGTCAATGAAATGCTCCTGGTTGTACCGCCGGAGTAGAGTGGTCAGCTCCGCCTCCGCCTGCGGCCTTCCCCCGTCTGACCTCAGTCTTCCAATAATCCGAAGCCATTGGCTGCGAGGCTGTGTCAGCGCCGTTCCCAGTCCTGGTATCAGCGCTTCCTGCATTGTCATCGGCGCGAATACGTCTGCCGGCTCGCCAACTTCCGTGCCTTGAAAGCCCGGCGGTCCTACGCCGACCACTGTGAAGGGGCGCCCGTTCAGGAGAATGCGGGTACCGACCGCGGATGCCTGACCACCGAATCGGCGCAACCAGAAGCTGTGGCTGAGGACCGCGACCGGTCCGCGCCATCCACCTGAACCCTCTACCCGATCGTCTTCGTTCGCGATCGCTGTCCCGATCGACGGCCGGATGCCCAGAACGCCAAAGTACGTGCCGGAAACCAACGCTCCGGTGATCCGTTCCGTTTCATCATCCTTGGTGAGGCGCACGGGTATAGTGCGAAAGGCAAGTACTCCCTCGAGAGTCTGGCTGTGATCGCGGAGTTCGATGAACAAGGGGTAGGGTGACGAGACGGTCCCGTTTCGGGTGACGACCACGAGCCTCTGTGGATCGGACACGGGCAAGCTGCGTAGAACCAGCGCGTACAGGATGCTGAAAATCGCGGTGTTAGCCCCGATGCCAAGTGCCAGCGATAGAAGTGCCGTGATTGCGAACCCAGGACTCCGGCGTAAGGTACGGACGGCGTAGTGGACGTCGCGAATCGTGGTTTCGATTCCAGTTCCGAGCCAGGTGTCGCGCACCTGCTCCTTCACCTGATCCAGTCCGCCGGCTTCGAGCAACGCCTGGCGTCTCGCTTCAGCCGGCAGAATGCCTTGGCGAATCTTACGTTCCGTCATCTCGTCCAGGTACCCGCGCAACTCCGCATCCAGAGTCGATTCGAGCCGATCCCGGCGGACGAGGTTGGCGAATAGCCGCTTGACTTTGGCTGCCAGTCGCATTCTGTATCTCCTTCCTGGGCTAAGCAGATTCGAGGACTTGGTTCATCGCCTGAACGATGCGCGTCCAATTTTCCTTTTCCGCCTCCAGTTGGCGGTGGCCGCTGTGTGTCAGCATGTAGGATCGGACACGCCGCCCCTCGGCCGACTCCACCCAGGCTCCTTGTATCCATCCTTCTTGTTCCATGCGGTGCAAGGCCGGGAATAGCGAGCCGGCCTTCACCTGGAAGGTTCCGTTGGTGATCTGGGCAAGGCGATCCGCTATGGCGGAACCGTGCATTGCGCGCAGGTTGAGGGTGCGCATGATCAACAGGTCAAGCGTACCTTTGAGCAGTTCGGCAGATCGTTCGGCCATCGTTATAGTATTCCGATATAGAAAATCTATACCAGCATAGACGACGCGGCGGCAGAACGGTTAGGATGGGCCGATTTTCAACATTCTCCGCGTCACCGATCTGTGGCGCTGCCGCGGCTGGCGAGCAGCAGCGGCGACCAACTGGATCACTCGCGCCTGGTCGGCAAAGGGCGGCCGATCCACCACTTTGTCACCGATCCGCTTCCGGCTCGATGCCCATTCGATCATTGACGCCGCCGCGGGGTTTCTGTTTGCATCCGAGGTAGCGCCCGGTGGTCTGGATGGAGACGTGCCCAAGCAAGAAGTGGATCCGATCCAACTCGCCGCCGGCCAAGTGAAAGCCTCGCGCCAGCACGGCGCAGATCGTGCGGCGCGAGCTTCTCAATTCCTGCACGCGAGGCGCCCTCGCTTACGACCTGCCACAGATCCTTCGGAGTCATTCGTACGCCCCAGACTTTACCAGCCTTGTTGATCGATCGAAAGAGAGTGTCTTCGGTGATGCCGCTGGCCTCCTTCCACGCATCGACGGCCGCCTTGACTGAGCAGTCCGGGATCATCGGCCTCGTAGGCGACCCGCCGAACGGCTGCCAGGCGCAGATTGATCGTTGTCGGCGCGTACCGTTTCTGTTCCAGATAGATCCGGTGACGGAGGACCACGGTGCGATCGAACGCGAAGCGCGGTTCTGAGCAGTACCACTCTACGAAATCGGTGATGGCGTAGTCATAGCTCCCCTGACCGCCCTCGACGTGAGGGTGTTCAAGACTGCCGTTTTTGACTATTCGAGGGCGGGGCGTGCCGGGACTCGCTTTGATGATCGTATCCTCTTGCTGGATTTCGGCATGGGCGGCAGCCTCCTCGACCGCCGCTGGTTTAGAAGTTCGAAGAGTCCTGCTACGGGGCCACGTGAAATGGGGGGCCGATCTCATACACCGTTTTGGTGCATAATGGTGTTATGAAGGTGGCTGAGAAGGCGGTTCGTCAGAGCGTCAGCCTGCCGGCCAGGGTGGCGAAGCAGGTGGGTAGCATGGCCAAGAGCCGAAAGCTGAGCAAGAATCGCATGTTGCTGGAGCTGATCGAGAACGGAATCGACGCAGAGAAGCGAAAGCAGCAGCAGTTTTTTGCCCTGGCTGAGCGTTTCCGCAACGAGCAGGATCCGGAAGCGGCTAACCGCTTGGGCGACGAACTCGGCAGAATGGTCTTCGGCGGCTAATGCCGCAGCTCGAACTCTGGGAGAGCCTGCCCGAAGGGGTACGGCAACATCTGATCGAGCGGATGCGGGATCGCGCGATCAGCATCTCAGATCTCAATCAACTTCGCCTCTGGGTCGAGACGCGCCCTGAAGTGCCCGACGGTGACTGGTACAAGGATTTCGGCTCTTTTAAGATCTGCGGCTGCGGGTCCTATCCCAAAACGTTCCTGCTCCGAGGGCAAGCTGCCAAGGGTGAAGCCCTCTGATCAGAGTGCTTCAGCGGATTG
The DNA here is from genome assembly GCA_035505095.1 of Bryobacteraceae bacterium. GTDB lineage: Bacteria > Acidobacteriota > Terriglobia > Bryobacterales > Bryobacteraceae > JOPF133. Next base: position 15,671 of record DATJRE010000305.1, read on the forward strand.
CTCCCCTGTAGTTTCCAAGGGTTTATCGATTGCCCCGGTCCGCGCTCCTCGCCGTCCATTCCTTGTGTGTCAACGGTCGAGTGCACCGGGAAACCCCACCTCACGGAATCCCCGATACTTGAGGCTTTTCACCAATCCCCGCGGAGAGTCACTCATCCTAAAAGCCGCCCTAATAACTTCATCAGTCGAACCTCCGCCTGGTACGAACGGACATCAACCAATCCACCTCTAAAGCATGCCGCAATACACCTTGGTCAGGTAGCGAAAAGCCACCAAGCCGTCCTGTTGGTTTTCGGCGAACACGCGGGCGAGTTCCTCATTGACGCCCCGGTAGGCCTCCGAACCCGGCGCCGGTGCATAAGACGACGAGTGCATGCGGCCAATCAGGCCCGCCAGGTCGAAGCGCTGCTCGTTGGGAAAGGCAGCCTCTTTCCAGCGCCCGGCGCCGAAAAACTGCTCCAACACTCCGCGGTCCATGCGGCGATGATCCACCTGGCGGTATTCGGGCGAATAGCGGTCCAACACCGCTTCGTAGGCCTCCAGAAACGGACCTTCCACCAGCCGCTCATTCCACGCCAGCACCACCCAGCCGGGCGGACGCAGAATGCGGCGGAACTCGGCCTGGGCGGCGGGGCGGTCGAACCAGTGGAAGGCCTGCCCGGCGGTGACAAAGTCCACCGCGCGGTCCGCCAGTCCGGTGGATTCGGCGCGGCCGTCCAGGCTCCGAAACCGCGGCTCTGCGGCCAGAAGGCCCTCCCCCGCGGCGCGCATCTCGGGATTGGGTTCCACACCGAATACCTGGCAGCCGTGGCGCAAGAACAGGGCGGCGAAGAAGCCCGTGCCCGAGCCGATATCGGCCACCACGGATTGCGCGGTCAAGCCGCATTCGCGCGCCAGCCAGGGGACCAGCGCGGCGGGATAGGAAGGCCGGTAGCGGACGTAATCCGCCACCCGCGAAGAAAAGCGTTTCGCCGGATCGTGCTCCATGTTTCAATGATTCCATGAATCGACCGCCCCACATCGTCGTGGCCGGCAGCGCCAACGTCGACCTGACCACTTTCACCGACTCCTTCCCGCGTCCCGGCGAGACCATCTTCGGCCGCGAATTCCATCTCGGCTTCGGCGGCAAAGGCGCCAACCAGGCGGTGGCCGCGCGGCTCTGCGGCGCACGCGTATCCATGGTGGCGCGCGTGGGCGACGACCTGTTCGGCCCCGCCACCATCGCCAACTTCCGCGCGCGCGGCGTGGAGGCGGACCACGTCTGGATCACCCCGGGAGTCTCCAGCGGTGTGGCGCCCATCTTCGTGGATGCCGCCGGCCAGAACCGCATCCTGGTAGTGAAGGGCGCCAACGACCGGCTGCTGCCCGCCGACGTGGATGCCGCGGCCGATCTTCTGCGCACGGCCGATTGCCTGGTGTTGCAGCTCGAAATTCCCGTGGACACGGTCTACTACCTGTTGCGCTTTGCCCGCCGCGAGGGCATCCGCACAATCCTCAACCCGGCTCCCGGCCAGCCGCTCGACCTGGCCGAATTGGCCCACCTGGATTACCTGATCCCCAACGAGAGCGAGGCCGAAGCTATCGGCGGCATGCCCGTCCGCAACCTGGAAGAGGCGCAGGCGTGCGCCGCCAGCCTGGTGGAGCGCGGCGTCCCACGGGTGATCGTGACGCTGGGCGCGAACGGCGCGCTCTGCGCCGCAGCCGGCACTGCGACGCACGTACCTGCGCACCCGGTGACGCCCATCGACACCACCGGCGCGGGCGACGCCTTCATCGGCAGCTTCGCGTATTTCCTGGCCGCGGGGTGTGAGGAGGGGGCAGCCATCGCCCGCGCCAACGTCTACGCCGCGCTCTCCACGCTGGCCGTAGGCACGCAAAGCTCGTTCGCCACAGCGGAGCGCTTCGAAGCGGAATGGGCAGCGCGGAAATGATGCGCACGCGGAGACCGCTCGATACGATGAAACCAGGATCATGAACCTGACTGTGCAGATACCCGACGGCATCGCCACGCGGCTTACCGCTGAGGGCGGCGACCTCTCCCAGCGAGCGCTGGAGGCACTGGCGGCCGAGGAGTACAAGCGCGCCCGGATTACCAGGCCGGAACTGCAGCGAATCCTGGGCACCGATACGAGTTTTCAGCTTGATGCATTCCTCAAGGCCCATGACGCCTGGGATTTACATACGCCCGAAGACGAGGAACGGGAAGCCAGGCGCCTTGAGATATTTAACCAAGACTTCAGCATGTTCGGCAGCCGCGCGGACGCCGCCTTGCTCGACGAAGTTGTATCCACCGCTTACGAGGAACGACACCGCCCGACTAAACCGGTGCCGGCGCTCTAAATGATTGCCAAGTAGATCCTGGACACGGATATCCTTTCCGAGTACCTCAAAGGTCACGATTCCGTTGTGGCTGACCGCGCCAGAGAATATGCGAAGATACACCAGGGTTTCAGCTTCACCAGCGTGACGGTGTACGCCCGCAGCCAATTGCGGAAGGTAACAGCCTGGCTCAATCGGAACGTTACTGCTGCCATCATTCGGGCGACCGCGCGGAAAAGTGGATCGGTTCTCGAATTGCCAGATTGCCTCGTCGCCGCAGTCGCAGTTAGGCTTGATCGGCCGGTGGTGACGGCAACACGGACGATTTCCGGGCCATCCAGCAGACCGGCGCCAGATTGAGGCTCGAAAATTGGCGGGAAGCAACGGGGTGAAAGCAAAGGCCCCCCGCACTCCCCGCCGTTTCGCTATTTCACCAGACCCGACGCCTGCACCTGTTTCCAGAGCTGCGCGACCACGCCCCCGGGAGCCGGTCCCTACGTCGAGCCGTCCGCAAACACCACTCAGGTCCACGCGGATGGTGTACTTGGCCGTGACGCCATCGGCATCCGCCGGTAACGAGGTCACCCGCGGGCTGGTATCCACCTGTCCGATGAGTCCAGAGGCGAGATCAAATCCTCATTCTCCCGGAACCGATCCGTCACCCCAGCCGCCCCCGACGGAGTAGACCGCTAGGTCCGATGAATGCGTAGGATGTTGCACATGATGTGAATTGCGGCCGCCATGCCTCCGCCCGCGGCGTTCAGAACAGCCGGTCCTGCTTGCGCAGCGTGCCGAACGGGCTGGCCACGTTGGCAATGGTGAAGGAAAAAAGCTGCATGGTGTCGTCGCGAACTCCGATGTTGTAGCGCCGGTACTCGATGCTCA
>DATJRE010000306.1:0-3770 GCA_035505095.1 Bryobacteraceae bacterium
GGGACGGGTTCCGATGGTAGTCATGGGCTTGTCGTAGGTGCCATGCTCCACGGCCATTTCGGGATGCAGGATTCCGGATCGGCCGGAAGCCTTTTTCGGTGCATTCTGGGCGACCAGGGTGATGGCGGCCAGGGTAGTGGCCAGCGTCGCGAGTAGTACGGTATATGTGCGTCTCAAAGTGCCCCTCCGATCTGCAAGCGTAGCATAGGTTGGCGCGCGGGACAGCAGGTTTTGAGCGCGCGTGCCCGGCCACGGGAGGGAGTGGCGCGGGCGCGCGCGAGGGCGGGCGCGTTGATGACGTAGGCCGCGGGTGAAGCGGCACAGGCCGGCGGGGCCTCTTCATTTGTCCTGATACAGGCGTATAAAACGGCAGGGGAACGGGCAGATGGAATGCAGGTCGTGAAAGACCTTGGCGCAGTAGATACGGCTGGGGCCCTGGCTTCGGAGGTAGAGGGTTGCAGCGGTCAGCATCCCAAGGCAGGGCGCTACGAAATAGATCCAGATGCCCTGCCATATCCAGGCGAACAAAGCCGAGGAGAAGCTGCGCGCCGGATTGACACTGTAGCCGGAGATCGAAGAAGAGAGTGCGTAATAGAACACTGTGACCATTGCCACAAGCAGCGGGCTGAAGCGCGTGAGGAGGCGGTGATTGGTGCCGTACAGCACCATGCCCATCAGCAGCACCGCCAGCAGGAATTCGCCGGCGAAGGCGGTGGGGCTTCCGTGGCGGCCGAACGGCGAGCGGATGATCAGAAACGTGGTGAGGGCGATCGCCGCTCCCATCAGCATCGAACGGGAGGTTTGGGAGAGATCCAGGGAGTACAGCGGCGAATCGCGGCTGTAGAGCAGGGTGTCGCAGAGACACGTGCTGAGCATCAGTGCGGCGATTTCGGCGCCCTCCATCAGGTACTCTCTCCAGTGCGTGTGGAGAGCGTCGGCGAGAGAAGCGGAGGGAGCGAGCGCGGTGATCCGAAACGGGCTTGGAGCGGACATGACAGCTATCCGGCTGTTTCCAGGATCGCAGGGAGTGGTTCCCCACAGAATTTCCGGTGGAAGGGTTTTCACTTCCGGCAGACGCGATTTGTGCGGAAACGAATACTTCCGGCTTGCGGGCGCGCGATGGCTGCGGGTAGGATGCGGACATCGATTCCACGATCCCGCGGGGCCGGCGCTCGGGCGCAGCCGCGTGGGACGGAAGCGATTGCGAGGTGCCCATTGGATCCCGTTGACGATGCCACGATGGACGATTCCGCAGCCGCCAGGCGCGCGAAAGGTGCCACGCCGCTGGTGCAGCCGGCCTATTTCAACGCTTACCGCAGCGTGAAGATGGCGCGCGATGCCCAGGGCGTTCTGGTGGTGGAGTTTCACACCCAGGGCGGGCCTACCTGGCCGCTCCGGAGGTGACGCGGCGCAACACGCGGGTGCATTTCATCCAACCGTTGAAGGAGCGGCTGGTGCGGGAAGTGGGTTACGGACTCTCGCTCGAAGGCGCCTCGGCGGCGGACCTGGTGAAGTCGATGCAGGCCGGTAAGAGCGGGCCGGAGGTTCGCTGACGGCCGCGAAACCGGCGGCGTCTGGTATCCTCTATATTCCATGCCTGAGCGCGCAATGAATGTGCTGGTGGTGGATGTGGGCGGCACGCACGTGAAGATTCTCGCCACTGGCCAGAAGGAACACCGCCAGGTTGACTCCGGCCCGCAGATGACGGCGAGACAGATGGTCTCCAAGGTCAAGAAGCTGGCGAGAGACTGGCAGTACGATGCTGTGTCCATCGGATATCCGGGGCCGGTGCTGGCGGGCCGGCCGGTGGCGGAGCCGCATAACCTGGGCAGCGGCTGGGTGGGATTCAATTTCCGGAAAGCATTCGGACGGCCGGTGAAGATTGTCAACGACGCGGCCATGCAAGCGTTGGGAAGCTACAAGGGCGGCAAGATGCTTTTTCTGGGTCTGGGGACGGGCCTCGGATCCGCCGTGGTTCTGGACGGCGTGGTGGAGCCATTGGAACTCGGACACCTTCCTTATAAGAAGGGCGTGTTCGAGGACTATCTGGGGGTGTGCGGCCTGGAGAAACACGGGCGGAAAAAGTGGCGGCGGTACGTGGCCGATGCGGTGGACCGGATTGTCGCGGCGATCGAGCCGGATGAAGTGGTGATCGGGGGCGGCAACGTCAAAGAGCTGAAGGAGATGCCTCCGAATTGCCGGCCGGGCGATAACGCCAACGCCTTCACGGGCGGATTCCGGCTTTGGGAGAAAGAGCAAAAACCGAAGCCGAAGTGAGGGCTGCGGCGGGCCTGAGGCGCGCTTAGCGATGGAACCCTCCACCGGGTTTCCAATCCGGCAGGCGGTCCTGGTTGGCGATGTCCTGCGCCAGCAGAAATCCGTACTCAGCAGCCTGCTTCAGGGCGGTGAAGTCCCAATCGGCCTGGAACTCGTCGGAGGGCTGGTGGTAGTGGCGGGCGGTATAGTCTTCGGACATCTGCTTGCCGTAGCCGGGCGGTTTGCCGGCGAATTCGGTGGCGTGCTCGATGGAAAAAGCGGGGATGCCGGCTTGGGCGAAGGAGAAATGGTCGGAGCGGAAATAGTGGCCTGCGCCCGGCTCGGGATCGACTGAAATTTCCAGGTTCAGCCGTTTAGCGATTTCCTGCGCGAGGGGGTAGACGGTGGTGCGGTCGGCGCCGGTGATGACCACATCCTTGGCACGGCCGAAGGGAAAGAGCATGTCGTAGTTGAGGTCGATTGCGGTTTTCGCGGGCGGGACCAGGGGATGGGCGGCGTAGTATTGGGAGCCTTTCAGCCCGGCCTCTTCGGCGGTGACGGCCAGAAAGAGCGCCGACCGGCGGGGCTTTTCGGGTAAAGCGGCCCAGGCGCGGGCGAGTTCCAGAAGCATGGCGCAGCCGGTGGCGTTGTCGAGGGCGCCGTTGTAGATGGCGTCGCCGTTCACCGGGTTGCCGATGCCGAAGTGGTCCCAGTGAGCGCTGAAAATGACCGCCTCATCCCTGAGTTTGGGGTCGCTGCCGGGGACGATGGCGGCTACGTTGCGGCTTTCCAGGCTGCGGATTTTGGAGATCAGGTGGCCGCGGATGCGGATGCCGAGGTCGATGGGCCGGAAATCGGGGCGGTCGCTGGCGGCCAGCAGTTCGTCCACGGTTTTGCCGGCAAGGGCCAGGAGCCTGCCACCGGCCTCCTGGGAGAGCCAGCCCTGCATGGCCAGCGCGGGCTCGCCGGGGGCGAGTTTCCCGAAGGCGGTTTCGCGGCCCCAGGAACTGCGCACGACGTCCCAACCGTAGCTGGCGGTGGGAGTGGTGTGGATGATGAGGGCGGCGCGCGCACCGCGGCGGAGGGCCTCTTCGTACTTGTAGGTCCAGCGGCCGTAGTAGGTGAGGGCCGGGCCATCGAAGAAGGCGGGGTCGTTGGAGGGCGGCTCGTTGGTGAAGAAAATCAATACCTTACCGGTGACGTCGAGGCCTTTGTAATCGTCCCATTTCCATTCCGGAGCGCTGATGCCGTGGCCCACGAAGACGGCGTCGGCCTCGAAGCGGTCGTCGGGCGTTTGGGAGGGGTTGAGGGCCACGAAGTCGTCGAGCCAGTTAAAATCCACCGTCTTGCCGGCGAGGGAGGCGGAGAGCTGCGAAGCGGGCTGGGGATCGACGCCGGCCAGGGGGACGCTCTGGAAATAGCTGCCGCCGGCGGCGGGTTGGGCGCCGGCCAGGGCCATCTGAGTGGCGATGTATTCGGTGGCGAGCTGGCCGCCGCGCTGGCCGACGCCGCGG
>DATJRE010000307.1:0-4909 GCA_035505095.1 Bryobacteraceae bacterium
GATCTCTTCGCCGCCACCACCGGGTCGGACAGCGATTGGGTGGTGAAGCTGATCGACGTTTACCCGGAATCGAACCCGGAAGACGCCTCGCTGGCCGGATACGAGTTGATGGTGGCCGACGAAATCCTGCGCGGCCGGTTCCGCGAAAGCTTCGAGCATCCCAAGCCGATCGTCGCCAACCAGGCCACCGCCTACCGGATCGACCTGCACACCAACGATCACGCGTTCCTCAAGGGCCATCGCATTATGGTGCAGGTACAGAGCACCTGGTTTCCGCTGTACGACCGCAATCCGCAGAAGTATGTGGACAATATCTTCCTGGCCAAAGACTCGGATTACCAGAAGGCGGAGCAGACCGTGTACCGGTCGCGGCAATATCCCTCGCACGTCGTGCTGCCGGTCGTGCATTGAACGCCGGCCGAGGGAGCGTCTGCCGCGCAACCGCACAACCTCTCGTGATCGGAGCCTCACTGTCGTGTCCCGCTTACCACATGCTTACCCGCGCGGCTCCGAAGGATGGGAGCGCTTGCCAATTCCTGGCTGGGACACGACACTATAGGCAAGGAGGGCTTTCCCCATGAATCGCCGCACCTTTGCCATGAGCGCCCTGACCGCCTTCAGCGCCAGCCGGGTTGCCGGCGCGAATGACCGCATCCGCATGGGCTGGATCGGCAGCGGCGGCCGCGGCCGCCAGGACCTCGCCACCTTCCTCAAACAACCGGACGCCGATCCGGTCGCGATTTGCGACCTCTACGAACCCTTCCGCGATAAAGCCATCGAGATGGCCGCCGGCCGCCCCAAAGGCTTCGACGATTTCCGCCAGCTCCTGGAACAGAAGGACGTCGACGCCGTGGTGGTGGCGGTCCCGGACCACTGGCACGCCCTGATCGCTATCGCCGCCTGCGAAGCCGGCAAGGATGTTTACTGCGAAAAGCCGCTCTCGCTCACCGTAGCCGAGGGCCGGCGCATGGTGGAGGCCGCGCGCAAGCACGGGCGCGTCTTCCAGACCGGTAGCCAGCAGCGCTCCGGCGCGCACTATGCGCAGGCCGTCAAACTGATCCGCGATGGCGGCATCGGCGAGGTGCACCGCATCCAGGCCGGCATGCAGCGCAATATTTTCCCCGGCCTCCAACCCACTGAAATGGCCTCCGGCATCCGGCCCGGCTTCAATTGGGAGATGTGGCTCGGTCCGGCGCCCGAACGCCCTTTCGATCCCTTCCGCTGCATTTATAACTTCCGCTGGTTCTGGGATTACTCCGGTGGCCAGATGACTAACTGGGGCGCCCATCACCTGGATATCGCCCGCTGGATCGTAGGCGCCGATGCCCCCACCGAAGTGGCCGGTTTTGGCGGCCGCTACGCCCTGACCGACGGTGGCGAGACTCCCGATATCCAGGAGGTGACTTACCAGTTTCCCAAGGTCGTAGTTACCTGGACGGTAAGTGAAATCGCCGAAGGCAAGCCGGTGACGCTGGATATTTACGGCACCAAGGGTAAGTTGACCTTGCTGCGCAGCGGCTTCCAGGTAACCCCTGAAATGATCGGCCCGGGCAAGGACAAGAAGCCCGCCATGGAGCCGTTGCAGGCGAAGGGCGGTGACCTGGACGGCGCCCATGCCCGCAATTTCCTGGACTGCGTGAAGAGCCGCCAGCGCCCCAATGCCGACGTGGAGGAGGGTCACCGCAGCGCGGTCATGTGCCACCTCGGCAATATTTCCACGCGCCTGGGCCGTTCCCTCCGCTGGGACGCCGCCGCCGAGCAGATTACCGGAGACGCCGAGGCCAACCGCTGGCTCTCGCGCCCCTATCGCGCGCCCTGGAAGCTCTCGTAGGGGTATGACCGCGAAATTCTAGGAACCAGGGCCGCCGCATCGCCGGCTCACCGACTCGCCGCCTTGGCCGCGCCATCTTCCGCCGGCTCGCCGCGGCCGGCCAGGCGCTCATAGAAGCGGGAATACGCGTCGATCATGCCGGCTAGCGCAAACTTCCGCATGACCCGCTCACGCCCTTCACGGCCGAAGCGGCGGCGCTCCTCCTCGTTCGAAAGCAGGCGGATCATCGCGTCACTCAACGCGCCCTCGTCCCCGGGAGGCACCAGGCAACCGGTGACTCCTTCCTCAACCGCTTCCGGCGTGCCACCGGCCGATGTCGCCACCACCGGAAGGCCATAGGCCATCGCCTCCAGCACCGCATTCGGCAGGCCCTCGGATCTCGATGCGTGCACATAGAGGTCCAGGCCCCGGTAGATCGCGCCTACATCCTCGCGCTCGTCGAGCATGCTGACGAACGGTTTGAGGCCGAGCCTGGCGGCCAGTTCCGGTAGCCCGCGGCCTTCCCGGTCGCCGCCACAACAGACCAGGTGCGCGTTAGGCCGCACTCGCAGCATCTTGCGGAAAGCGCGCAGCAGCACCTCGTGCGCTTTCACCACGCGGTAGTTGGCGACGTACCCCAGCAGCATGGTTCCGGCCGCAAGTCCCAGCTCGTCGCGAATGCTGTTGGCCGGCTGGAGGCCGTCGGGGATCGCCACGCCATTATAAAGGACCACGATTTTCGACCACGGCACCCGCTCCACGTGGAAGCACACCCAGGCCACCGCGTCGCAGCACGCCGTAATCGCGTGGGTGCGGCGGTTCCGGTTGGTCTCCCACGGCTGCAAGCGTGCCTCTGGGTCCCAATGCCGCACGTTCCCGCGGTTGGTGACAATCACCGGAACGCCCGCCTGGCTGGCGGCGCGCACATCCAGATCGTTCTTCTGGCAACCGAACGAGTGGAAAATATCGGCATCCAACTGGCGGAGCCGCGCCACCACTTCGGGAAGCGTCCGCTCCCTGAGTTTCAAACGGGGTACTGCAATTCCGGCCGCGCCCAGCCGGTCGCCAACGCCGCCCCACCTGTCGGACCAGGTGACGATCGGCTCGAAACGGTTCGGGTCCAAGCCGAGAGCCAGGTGCATCACCTTCTTTTCCAGGCCGCCGTATTGGAGGATATTGAGGTGAAACACGATGCGCAGCCGCCCGCCCGCGCGCTTCGGCGTCAGCCCGCTACTCTCGCCCGCCGGCGGACTCATCGAATCCGCCTCTCGCCGTGTTTCGCGTCCATTCCAATCCGCGGCAGACACCACCAGGGGTGCTCCCGGACGCAATCGCCGTGGATGGTGGTCAAAGCAGCTTTGAACCCGAGCGCACCCAGGATGGCGCCGCAATCCGCCGGAAAATCTTCCGCCTTTCCGTTGGGATACGCGAAGCAGCGCGGGCGCCGGCCGGTCCAGCGCTCCAGGTCGTCCGCGCATCCGGCAATCTCGGCCGCCTGTTCGGCCATTTGCAGCCGGCTGAGAATCCAGTGATGCCGCGTGTGCCCTCCCAAAACCACCAGGCCCCCTGCATCCAACTCGCGCAAAGCGGCTTCGTCCATCACCCCGAAAACCGGGTCCGCCGGGCCTCCTTCGGGCACTTCCAGCAATCCGCAAAGCGCGTCGCACGCCGCGTCGATTTCTACCGGCGGCAATTGCTTGAGCGCGGCGCGCCAGCGGCTGGACGCTGTGGCCCTCGATGTTCGACTGCTCAGATCGTGGCGGGCGCCCTGCCAGTCCACTTCGCGGCGCGCCGTCAGGCAGAGGGCCCGGTGCAGCCGTGCAAACCAGAACGTGCGGCGCGCGGCCACCGGCGCGGTGCACACAAACAGGGCCGCCGGCAGGCCCAGCCGTCGCAGCAGCGGGAACGCGATTTCGTGGTTGTTGCGGTAGCCGTCATCGAACGTGAGCACGGCCGCCGGAAACCGCAGCCGGCCTCGCCACAGCCGTTCCAGCGCCTCCTCCAGCGGTAGCACGTCGTAGCGGCGCCCGATGCGCTCCACCTGGCGGCGAAACACCGTCAGCGGCATAAAGCTCGGATAGTCCACCGGCAGAGGCTCCGGCGCCACTCCGTGATACGAGAAGATGGTCACTCCGGGCGTCTCCCCGCGGAAGCGGTAAAACATCCTTGCGGCAAATGTCGGGGATCTGGTCATCGGCGGCCTGTTCGGGAGTATCTTAACAAGATACCCATCGCGGTTTGGAGGGACGCCCTGGTATGCTCAGGCTCGCCGATTCCAACGACGCCCATCTCATGATCCTGGGGCTGCGGCTCGACGATCTCACACCGGAGGTTCTGGCCGGGTACCGGCACTGCCCGACGGTGCCCTCCTTTGCCGCCTTATTGGCCGCCCCCGTAGAGTTGGTTGCGGCAGTTGCCCCGGCTCTGGCTGCGGATCTCGCCGCCGCCGGCCCCCGTCTCCGCGCCGAATTGCCTGCCAGTGGCGGCGCTCTGGTGATCCTGGTCCCGTACAAGCCGCCGCCCAGCGAGGCGATGCGTGGCGACGGATTCGTCGATTCGTTCCTGGCCAGCGCCCCCCTGCTCCGCGCCATTGGCGCTGCCCGTCGTGACCCCCCTCTGGAAACCCTGTGCTACCGGGTGCTCTCCGCCGTGGCCTCCGGGGAAGCCTGCGTCGACCGCTTGCTGGTGCGCCAATTGCCGAACGATGCGGCCCGGCCCGTTCCGGCGGCTATCTCCGATGCCCGGGCAGCCGTGATCATGCCTCACCGCGGCAACATCCGGCATCTGGAAACGGCGCTGCGATACCTCGGCAAAAGTACCGGGATGCCTCTCAGCGTCAGGGTCGGTCTGGATGTGGAGCGGCCCGCCGTGTACCGGCCGCTGGCCGGCGCGCCCGCGGAATTCTACGCCGCACACCCCGCCGGGTGCGGTCCTTACGTCATCCGCCAGGCACTGATCAACCGCTCTCTGGAGGCGGCGCTGGTGTGGCAGGATTCAGACGACATCCCCTGTGCCGACCGTTTCGTGACCCTCTGGTCGGAGATCGAGTCGTCCGGCTGCGACCTGGCGGGCAGCCACGAATTGCGGCTCAATGAGCTG
>DATJRE010000308.1:0-14408 GCA_035505095.1 Bryobacteraceae bacterium
CAAACTCTGGTGCTCCCGGTTGGCCGGGCCATCGAGGAAAGCGCTCCAGTTAGCGCGGATCGGCGAGCGGGTCGGCGACAAGCTCTTCTGCCGCCGAGACCATCGTGCGCCCGGCTTCCGGGCCCTTGTACCGCGAAACGACGGCGTAATCCTCCGTTACCGGCGAGTGGGGCCGCTGAATACCGCCGCGCCACCCGACATGTGCCGGATTTTGACGGCGGCGGGTTGGCGGCCGGCCGCTTCGATGGCGAAGGCAAAGCGCAGTGGGGCTTTTCTGCACGTCTTCGAGCGTCAGCGTGGAACTGCCCCGGATATCGTACTACTTGCGGTGCGCGTTGCAGCAGGCCGGCCAACGTGGCCATGGCCACGGCATCGGCGGGGCGCTCCCGTCCGACGGCGGATTCCGGAACACCCCGGCACAGCAGCACCGAACCGGTGTGGTTCCATACGGGCCCAGAATTGTCGCGGCAGGGCCCCGCGTGCGGGCGCGAACGACGGGCATCGGTCAAAGCCACGGAGACGGTCCGGCGATTTCCACGGCACGCTTCCGCCGCCGTGTGCCTAACGCCCGGCTTCGGCCCGGCCGGCGTACTTCTTCCACATCGCCGGATCGGCTAGCATCTTCACGAACAGGCCGCCCACCACGGAGCGCGCCTGAAAGCCCTGCTGCGTGGCCGTCACCGTGTCGTACCAATCGGTCAACGGCACGCGGCTCTCCGATTCGTTGGCGAAATCGTAAGCCGGCGCCACGATCTTCTGGAAGTCCGCCTGGTTGTCCGCCAGCGTGGCCGTCCACAGAATCCAGTCCAGCTTGGTATAGGTGCGCCGGTTGTCGAGCGGCAGGCCGTAGCGGTTCAGCTTGGTCAGATAGAAGCGAATCTCCTGCTGTGCCACTTCCGGCGGGAACAGGTTCAGGCCCAGCACCTTGTCCCATACGAGGTTATACTTCTGGCTCCAGGTGCCGGGCGAGTCGAAGGCCAGCCGGTAGTGGTCGCCTTCGCGGGCCAGTTCCAGCCATTTCTTGACGAAATCCTGGGCCGTGCGGTGGTATTCCGCGGCCACCTCTTTCCGCCCGGTCATCTCCGCCAGCAGCCCGTACGAGCCGAGCGCCAGAATGGCCTTGATCGAGAGGTTGGCGTTGTGCGCCAGGTGGCCCGCGAAATCGTCCGTGGAAAGCTGGTTCTCGGGGTCCAGCCCTTTGGCCTTCAGGTACTCGGCCCACTTGGTCAACTCCGGCCAGTATTCGGCGGCGAAATCGGCGCGGCCTTCGATCTTGGCCAGCGCGGCCATCATGATGAGCATGTTGCCGCTCTCTTCGACCGGCATCTGGTTTTCCTCGGTGCGCTCCCCGCCGCCGTACACCTGCCCATCGGCCATCGGATAGGTGCCCAAGTCATGAGGCGCGAACGGCCAGTGCCACCGCTGCATGCGCGCATATTCCATCACCGGCTCAAGCTGCGCGCGCAGCAGGCGCGGATTGAATAGCATGGTGAACGGAGAGCTGGGATAGATCACGTCCACCGTGGAAATGCAGCCATTCGAGAAATTCTCCTTGGGAAAGAACATGGCGGTGCCATCGGCATCGGCCGCCAGTTTATGGGCTCCGAGCGTCTGGCGGTAGGCCAGGGCTGCCAGGCGGGCGTACCGCTCGCCGCCCACTTGCCGTAGATCGGCCATGAGCTGATCGTCGAAGGCCTGGCTTTTTTCCGCCAGCGCGTCGTGATCGCGGCGGCCCATACGCAGCAGGTCGGCCGCGTCGGCGCCGTTGCGCCGCCACCAGGGACGCTCGCGCCGCTCGAAAAACTCGATCGAGTAGAGGTCGTCGTAGGCCATCATGAGATAGCGCGAAGCCGGCTGGGAGGCCACTTTTCCGAAGTCGATGGCGAAGGCCAGCACCGGCGACTGTGCCCGGCTGCCGCGCGAAGGCTCGGCGAAATCGTCCGAATCGGGCAGGCGCCCGGCGCCGGCGAATGCCGCGGTGGCCTGCTGGCGGGTGGCGATCGCCCCGGTGACGCCCTCCGGCTTATCGGCGGCCAGGTAGAGGTAGCCCCAGTCGATGCGCAGGTCGTCGCCCTTCTTGCCCAGCACCGGCTGTTCGCGGGACCCCATGCGCAAGACCGGCTGCCCGTCCAGCGAGTAGCGCGCGGCCCAAACCGGCTCGTCGGCGGTATTCACCACCAGGTCGCTGGCGGCTTGCAGCAAAACTGAGGCCTGGTGCTCCTGGCCGTCGGTGGAGTTGATGGCCCAGGTGATGTAACTCAGCGGCCGCGAAAGAACCTCCAGATCGTCCGGCAGCGCGGGGGTAAGAAAGGTGAGCGCGACCTTCACGCCGCCGCCCGCGAACTCGTAGATGGTGCGGGTGGGCAGCACTTCCAGGCGGGTCTGGGGCAGGGCGTTGTTGGCCCGCCCACGGCCGCCGCGCCCCATGCCGCCGGTCAGGCTATAGACCCGGCCATCGATGCGCACGGCCAGCGACAGCATGTTGGGCTTGCCGGTCCAGTGAGTGGTGCCGGCGTCGCTCAAGCGGTCGGCCGCCGACCAGATGCTGAAATAAGGATCGTGCACCACCAGCGGAACCGCCGGTGGCCGCATGGGCGCCAGCGGCTGACCCCATGCAGTGAAGGCGAGGCAGCCCACCAGGGCAGCCAGCCGGAAAACGCGAACAGACTTTTTCATAGCAATCTCGTGCAGTGGGGGCCCGGGCGCCGCGGCGGAGCCAGAGCAGGGAAGGGAAGCGCGCGAAGGGCAGCTCGGGCCGGTCCGGGGCAAGCGCAGGGCGCCGGCGGTTGAAACAGGGAATGAACTGGATGCGCGACTTCCGTGGAACCAGAGCAGGGAAGGGAAGGCCGCGAAGCGCGGGGGCCATCGGCGGCATCCTTATCACCTTCACTCGCCAATGCGCCACTCCAGAATTCCGACTGGCTGGCCGCCCATGGGCGCGGCTCGCAGGCGAACCGCCGTAGTGGTCACGGGCTTAAAGCGGACGCGGTTGAACCGGTCGGGCTCGGCCGGGTAGGCCGTCACGCCTTCGACGGGCTTCCAGGTCCCGTTGTCCCACCACTCGAGGGACCACGAGGCCGGCAGCGCGCAGCCATTACCGGCGGCGTCGGCGGCCCAGTAGACTTCCGCCGAACTCATGGGCCGTGCCGCGGAGTAGCGGTACTCAATCCACATGCCCTCGCCTCTTCCGCCGGCGCGCGGCCATACGAAGCGAGGGATCGAGCGGTCGGCCGAGTTGGCCCCCACCAGGCCATCGAACACCGCCGAGGGCGGCTCGAAATGCGTGCTGGCGGAAGCCTGCACGATGGGGGCGGGGAAGTCCCAGGATTGCGCGTCGGGACCGGTGCCGATCTGCGGGAAGGAGCTGATGCGCAGCCGCGCCGCGCCCATGGGGATGAGCGTGAGCTGCTCGACGGGTTGATCGCTCTTCACCGGGCCAGGCTCGACCTCGCCAATCATGCCGTTCGGCTCCTGCTTCCATTGCGGGATGCGGCGGCCCTCGGCGCGCAGTTCGATGGGGACATCGTTTTCGGCGAAGGGCTGCGGCGCGGTCTTGCCCGTCCGCACGACCGTGAACGACTCGGCCGGCTGCCGCACGTTCAGCACCAGGCCATAATTCCAGGGCGTGGTGGGATAAACGTCCTCGGCGGGGAATTCGTCGGTGCCGCCGTCGCGCACCCAGCGCTCGCCAATCTTCAGCGAGTACGTCAGCGGCCCGCGGCTCACCGACACGGTGTTGCGATTCTCCTTCCACACCTTGACCGCGATCTTCATGGGCAGGGTGAGGACGACCTTGTCGCCGGCTGACCAGGCGCGGTCCAGCACCAGCCAACCTCCCGCGCCAGATTCGGCCAGCGGCTTGCCGTTCAGGCGGACCTCGGGATTGGCGCACCAGGCGGGCACCCGCAACACCAGCGGGAAGCGCACCGTTTTGGGCGCGTCCACGGCAATCGCAATGGCGTCATCGAAGGGGTACGCGGTGGTCTCGGTGAGGGTTACCGGGGTGCCGTCGCCGGCTTTCGCGGTCACCTTGCTGGGGGCGTACAGCACCGCGGCCAGGCCGTTATCGCGGGTGGCCATCCAGAGGTGCTCGGCGAAGTACGGCCATCCGAAGGCGGCGTTGTGCTGGCAGCAGCGGTAAGTGTACGGGTCGTAGGCGAACATTTCGCCGGTGTTCTGAATCAGGGGCGACTTGTTGGCGCGGTCGAGCTGAATCTGGTTGGGGCTGGTGATGTAGTGCAAGCCCTTTAAATCGGGGGTCATGGAGGCAGGGAAGGAGTTGAAGGCGACCTCTTCGGCGCGGTCGGCCCAGGTGCGGTCGCCGGTAATTCCCACCAGGATTTCGTCGCTGAACATCAGCTCGGCCCAGGCACACGTTTCGGTGCCGTTGCGCGGTCCGTTGAAGCCCGGGCGGGCATTTTCATCGGCCGCATAGCCGCCGCCGGGCACCTGGCCATAGAGCCTGTGCATGGTGTCGTAGTTGCGCACGGTGGCGTTCAGGTAGCGGGCGTCTTTGATCTGCTGGAAAAACTGCGCCGGCTCGCGGAAACATTCCGCGAAATTCACGTTGTGCCAGGAGGCGATGCCGCCCGACCAATCGTCGGTGCGCTCGTGGTTCACCAGGGCCAGGTTGAGCAGCCACGGATCTCCAGTGCGGTTGTAGAGCCAGTAGATGGAATCCAGATTGTCGCCGGCGCGCTGCTTTTGCCAGCTTCCGGGCAGAAAATCCTCCAGCGGAACGGTGGTCTGCCAGCGGAAGTATTTCGTCAGGAAGGGGAGCACGCGGGGGTCGCCGGTGGCCTCATACAGCGAGCGCAGGGCGAACATCATGGTCATGTTAGGCCACAGGTCGAGCATGCGGGTGCGCCGGCCGTTGATGCGTTCGCCTTCCAGGTTGCTCTGGCTGCCGAAGTAGCCATCGGGCCGCTGGGTGGCGATCACTGCATTGAGCCACTGGTTGGCGCGCTGGATGATGGCTGGGTCCTGCAGAATGTAGCCGAGATCGACATAGCCGCGCAGCCAGTAGGGCACCTCTTCCCAGCCGAACTTTCCCTCGCCCGCCGGGCTGGTCCACTCGTTGCCCTGAAATTTGCAGAACTGGCTAATCTCTTCGAGCTTGCCCGAGAACCCCTGCGATTCCAGAACCAACTGGCGGCGCAGCCATCCCTCCGGGCGCACGCTGCCGAGCGGCAGCTTGATGAGCGGGTTGGGCGCCAGCGGCGGGCGATTCCCGGTGTAATAAGGATTGGCGCCGGCGGCCGTGGGCGTCCGCACGGCGTGCACCTCCGCAGCGCCGGGCGGCGTCTGGGCCGCAGACCAAGCGAGGGCCAGGGAGGCGAGGACGGAGATTCTTTGGATGGAGCGCATCGGCAATCTCATTATCGTCCCGGAGGGGCCTGCGGCGCATGGGGGAGGGCGGTTGGATCCAGGAACGCAGGCCATCTTCCGGGTGCCCACGGTGGAGAATTATCGGCGCGAAGGCGTCACCACGGTCATCGAAGGGCCCGAATGGCAGCTCACCGCGGCCGCATAGTCCCCTGGTTGTCAAGTAGGTTGTCAAAGGTAAGGGCCGCCCATTGCCGCATTACTTCGGTTGCTGCGGTTCCTGGCGGCCTTTCACGAGATGGTTGAGGCTCACACCGCCCGACCAATCCGTGGAAACTTACTGGCCTTGCTGCCAGGCCTGCAGGGCCTGGAGCAGCTCCAACCGGCCGTTGCCCAGGTTGCTGTTGATGTACTTGGCGTGGGCGATTGCCTGGGCGGCCAGCGATTCGTTGCACCACGAATTTTCATCCAGCAGCAGCGCTGCCGCGCCCGAGACAAATGGAGTGCTGAAGGAAGTCCCCCATGAGGCCGCGTAGGTTCCGAAGGGGTACAGCGTTACGATTCCCTCGCCCGGCGCCCCCACCCACACCAGCTTCGGTCCGTAGTTCGAGAACGTGGAGAGCGTATCGTTGTTGGAGGTGGAAGCGACTCCCATCACCAGGGATTGGTACGCCGCCGGATAAACCAGCGTCTGCTGCCCGCTGTTCCCCGCCGCCGCAGCGCTAATTACCCCGTTCAGGTTCGCGTAAGTGAGGGCCAGGTTCAACTGCAGCGAAGAGGAAGTGAAGCTGAAGCTCATGTTCAGAACCCGCGCGTTGTGGCCCACCGCATAATAGATTGCCCGCAGGACGTCGGAAAGGTACCCCGTGCCAGCCGCGCTAAACGCCTTGAGCGGCAGGATCATGGCTGTGGGCGCCACCAGGTGGATCACGCCTGTCACCATGGTTCCATGCCCGAAGTCGGCGTACTGCGGCTGGTTGAGCGCCGTGCCCGCCTCCTGGTCCACCACTGCCGCGGTGGATTGATCCACCACCGCCGCCGTGGATTGATCGACCACCGCCGCCGTAGACTGGTCAACCACCGCCGCGGTGGATTGCGAAAGGTCCAACTTTTCATCCGCGCCGGGCTGGTTGCGCGTGAAGTCATAGCCCGGCAGCAGCACGTTCTGCAACACCGGGTGCGTAGTATCGACCCCGGTATCGATCACCGCCACCGGCCCCAGGCCGCTCACTTGATACGTGCTCTGAGCCTGGGCGATGCCCACAATCTGCGCCGCCGGCTGGGTCAGGTATCCCTGGCGCACCGTGGTGCCGTAGTAACTGACTGGTGTGGAATCGTAGAGGGCGCTCGGCACGGTGCCCTGGTAGACGGCGTCCATAGCCTTGCCGACCTGGTCCACTTCGACATCCAGCACGCCGGGAAGGTTCACCACCAGATTCAGCGGCAGGCTCAGCGGCACGGTCACCAGGAAGACCTGGCCCTGCGGGTCTCCCAAGCCATATTGCACCGTACAACCCAGCAGGCGGCATAACGATTGAATGGCCGTCGCGCCTCCCTGCACCTGCACAATCAGCCGGGTATCGGCCTGCGCCGGAGCGGCCAGGAGCACTGAGAAAAGAACGAGAGCGAGAGCCAGCAGGCGATTCTTCATCGCCCGCATCATTTTGAACAAGAACATGTCGCTGCGTGTCATACCGTAGTCGCCTTGCGCGCCTTCCCGCGCTGCGGTTACCCTTCCTGCGTCGAAGGCAGGGGGGAAACCAGATACAAATCGTTTTCCAGCTCGATGGTTAACAACAGATCCTCAGCGGGCTTGAATTCCACCCGAAATTCGCCAAACTCGTTGGTGGTGGTGCTCGCCAGGGCATTACTCTCGCGCATCACCGTCACCGGCTGATTCTCGAAGCGCTTGTCGGGCCGCGTGGAATCCAGAAGCTGGCCCACCATGGAAACCACGTCCGACCCCGGTTGCGGCTGCATATACATGTCGAGCATCAGGGCGCCTTCCTGAAACAGAAAGTGGCTGGCGGCGGGAGCGGCTCCGCGCACGCCTTCCAGAGCCGGCTGCCCGAATCCGGCCAGACGCGCAATCCGTAAACTCAGCTTGCCCGCCTTGGCCGGCGCCACCGCTCCGTATAGCGCCTTCGCGCAGCGCACCGCGTTGGCGGGCGGCTCGAAGCGTTCCTCATGGCGCGCCATCTCCAGCACGCTCTTCCAAAGGTCCAATGCCTGGGCACACCTGGCACATCCCTGCGCCAGGTGCTGCTCCATTTCGGCCCGGGCGTCCGCGGAAGCCCGCCCCCGGCCGAAATCCGCCCATTCTTCTAAACTGAAATGCTTGCGGCTGTTGGTCATTGTTTGTTCCGTCGATTAGGAGCGGACAAGCGTAGAAAAAATATAGCAGCCACGGCCTTTATTAATACCGAAGCCGGCTAT
This sequence comes from Bryobacteraceae bacterium, assembly GCA_035505095.1. Classification (GTDB taxonomy): domain Bacteria; phylum Acidobacteriota; class Terriglobia; order Bryobacterales; family Bryobacteraceae; genus JOPF133. The sequence goes on from DATJRE010000308.1 coordinate 7,762, forward strand.
TCCGTTCCAGTCGCACTAGTACCATCGCGATACTGGTACGGGGCGCCGGGCACACAAAAAGAGCGAGGTCCGGCGCCCGGCATGGACGCTGCCACGGGCGCGTGCGCCGCCGATGCCGACAGGGGATCGGCCGCAGGAGGGCGGCCGGGTAGCCTTCGTGCAGCCGGCGCGGAGGTCAGGGCTTCTCTTGTTTCACCAGTTTGGCCAGGTCCTCGTACTGATCGGTGGCAATCAGGTTCACGCCGGCGGCGATGGCGGCTTTCCAGCGCGCCTCGACGGCTTCGCGGGAGCCGAAATTGTACTCCGATCCCCAGCCCTGGCCTTGGCCAAACGGGAAGCCATCCAGGGTGTAGAAGCGAATCCAGAAGCCCAGGCGGTGGGCATGGTCCACCAGGGCCCGCAAGCGCCGGTCGTCGGCGGGGGTCCAGTCGCCGGCCTGCCGCTGGCCGCCTTCTTCCACTACGGACCAGCCGTTGTTCCACCAGCGGCGGTAATTGGTGGGGCGCTCCGTGAGCAGGCGCTCGGGTGGCAGGGTGGCCAGCAGGTGGTTGCGCTCGGCGGTGCGCTTCTCTTCGATGGGCGCGGTGTGGGCCGAGCCGAAAACGCGCAGGCGGCTGCCCACCGGGATGGCATCGAAGAAGACCTTCTCCTGGGCATCGGAATCTTCGGTCAGCACCAGCAGCGGTTTGCGGTCGAACGGGGCCAGCTTATAGGGATCGCTCGATTTCACCGCCGTGGTGATCCAGCCCTGGTATTCACCCAGCAGCTTCCACACGGCTTCCAGGAGGGGCGTCTGGTTGTCTTTGAAATCGAAGTGCAGCACGATGATGGGCCAGGCTGCCCGATCGTTTTTGGCCAGCGCGGCTTCCACCAGCGGGCGGACGCGCTCGAAAAAATAGTCTCGCTCGGTGGGTTCGGCGCCGGTGGTTCGAGCGGAATGTGAGACCACCACGCGGCCGGCGCCGTCCGGCGGCACGTACCAGGCAAGATCCTGCTCGATGGCAATCGGGTAGCCCGTGCCGAGCGCGCGCTCGATCCGATCGGCCCAGCGGCCATTCTCGGGATAGCAGTTGTGCGCGTCCGCCACCGGGCGATTGTGGTTCAGGAAATCCAGCGGGTTGGCCTGGGCCCGCAAGAGCGAAGCCGCGCCCAGGCCCGCGCCCAGGCAAAAACACCAAACCGGCATGCCTCTCATTTCCGGCCCTTCGCCAGCTTGTACTCTTCGCGCATTTGCTGCAACTGGCGGGCATGGCTTTCAGCATGTTGCGCGTAGCCCTCCAGCATCTGGCCGAGGGTGACGCGCCCGTTCTGGCTGTGGTTGCCGGCGCGCTCGAAGGCTTCCGGCGGCAGCGATTTCAGCAGCTCGTAATTTTCGGCGCGGATGCGGCGGAAGGTCTCGAGCGACTGTTTGGGCTTGCGATGTGCGTAATCCAAGTGGCGCACCCAGGCGTCCTGGTCGAACGCGATCAGGGTGGGAGTTTCCTCTGCAATCACCTGGCGGAAGCGGTGCGCGCCCACCAGTTCGGCATCCGCCAGGTGAGCCACCATCTGGCGGATGGTCCATTTGCCGGGCAGGCCAAAATCCTCTTCCTCTCCAAAAACGCCGGTCAACACCACGGCCAGCAACTCGGGGCCGCGGCGGAATCGTTCCAGCAAAGCGGGTATTTCGGGCATGGCGGTCAATAGTAATCGGCGCAGCTCAAATAGTAGCCGCACTGCGCGCAGAAGAGCTTACACTTGCGTTCGGTGAGCCGGGTGGAGCAGACGGGGCAGTACAGCATGGGTTCCACGTCTTCGGGCGCTGCGGGGTCTTCAGGCGCCGCGGGCGCATCGATTTCAGGACACCGGCTGTCCTGGCCGGCTTCGGATTCCTTCACGTGACCAAATTATACCGCCCCCGGCAGGTTCGCCAATCCCATAAAATGAGAACACTGCTTATGAAACTCAGACTGGCGGTTCTATTAACTGTAGTGATATCCGGGGTGTGGGCGCAGAGACAGCCGCCCAACCGGCCCGTGCGGCTGGCATCGCGAGGGACCCACGGCGCGGTGGCGGCCGGCAGCGAATACGCCACCGAAGCCGGGATGCGGATGTTCTATACGGGCGGCAACGCGGTGGATGCCGGGATTGCCACCATGCTGGCGGCCGCCGTCACGGAGTTTCACCACTTCGGCATGGGCGGCGAGGCGCCCATTCTGGTGCGCACCAAAGAGGGCAAGGTATACGCCGTGGCCGGTGTGGGCACCATGCCGAAAATGGCCACCGCGGATTTCTTCCGCAACCGCAAGAACCGGCCTGAGGAGATTGTAGAAGCGCCCAGCGAGAAGGGCATGCGCGACTGGGTGCCGGTGGCGGGCATCCTGTGCGCGCTGGTGCCCGGCGTAATGGAGGGCGCCCTGGTGACCCTGCGCGATTTCGGCACCAAGCCCTTCTACGAGGCGGTCGAGCCGGCCATTGAACTGGCCGATGGCTACCCCATGGACGAACTGGGGTCGATGTTCATCAACTCTACCAAAGCCTATCTGGAGAAATGGCCCTCCTCACAGCGGGTCTTCCTGCCGCAGGGGCGCGCGCCTTATCCGGGCGAGCTCTTCCACCAGCCCGATTTGGCCCGCACGCTGCGCTCGATGGTGGACGTGGAGAAGAAGGCTTTGGCGGCCGGGGCCAGCCGCACCAAGGCCATCGACGCGGTGCGCGACTACTTCTACCGCGGCGAGATCGCCCGCCGGATCGACGCGTTCTCCAAGGCCAACGGCGGCCTGTTGCGCTATGAGGACATGGCGTCGTTCCGGGTGGAACCCGAAGAGGCCGTCTCCACCACCTTCCAGGGCTACACGGTTTACAAGCCCGGCTTCTGGAGCCAGGGGCCGGCCATGATCGAAACGCTCAACATCCTGGAAGGGTTCAACCTGGTCAACATGGGGCTGAACTCGGCCGACTACATCCACACGGTGACCGAGGCACTGAAACTGGCCTACGCCGACCGCGACACCTACTACGGCGACCCCAAGTTCAACCACATTCCCACCGAGAAGCTGCTTTCGAAGGAGTACGGCGCGGAACGGCGCAAGCTGATTTCCCCGACGCAGGCGTCGCTGGATTTTCGCCCCGGCCAGGGCCTCGAAGCGAATCCGCCCAAGCATCCCTATTACGATGACATTGCGCGATACAAAATCGATGACGCCTCGCGCGCCAAAGACACCACCTGTGTGGACGCCATCGACAAGGACGGCGTGGCGATTTCGATTACACCCTCGGGCGCCTGGCTGCCTTCGGTGATCGCCGGCGACACGGGAATCCCGCTGACCGAGCGGGCGCAGAGCTTCCTGCTGGTGCCCGGGCATCCCAACGTACTGGCCGGGGGCAAACGCCCGCGCGTGACCCTGAGCCCCACCATCGTGACGAATCCCGCGGGCACCGTGATCGCGCTTTCCACGCCCGGCGGCGACAATCAGGACCAGGCGTTGGTCGAGGTGCTGTTCTATAACATCCTGTTCGGCATGAACCCCGAATATGCCGTGGAGGCGCCGCGCTTCCAGACCGAGCACCTGGTTTCCAGCTTCGACAATCATGCCATGAGCCCCGGCAGCCTGCTGCTGGATGAGCGCACCGCGCCGCAGGTGATCGAGGAACTCAAAAAGCGCGGCCACCTGGTGGAAATCCGGTCGCGGTACAGTTCGGGAGCCGCGCCGGTGATGGTGCGGCTGGACCCGGGGCCCCGCCTGGAAGCGGGCGCGGACCCGTACTTCTTCCGGTCGTCGCAGGCGTGGTAGGGCCGCTTTTCGACGGACCGCTGTTCGACGAGCCGGGCGGTTTTGACCGCAAGGGTCTGGCAGCCCGCTTGCGCACGCTGGCGGCGGAACACATCTACATCGGCGGCAGTTCCTGGAAGTACGAAGGCTGGCTGGGGCAGATTTACGAGCGCGACCGCTACCTGGCGCGCGGCCGGTTTTCTAAACGGCTGTTCGAAGCCGAATGCCTGCGCGAATACGCCGAAACTTTCCCGGCGGTGTGCGGGGATTTCGCCTTCTACCAGTTCCCCACGGAGGACTTTTGGCGCGCGCTGTTCGCCAAAACGCCCGCCGGCTTCCAGTTCGCCTTCAAGGTGCCGGAACAGATCACCTGCAAAGTGTTTCCGGACCACGCGCGCTACGGCCCGCAGGCCGGCAAAGAGAACGAGGCTTTTCTGGACGCCGGCATGCTGCGCGAAATGTTCCTGCGCCCGTTGTGGCCGTACCACCTGAAGACCGCCGTGCTGATCTTCGAATTCGGCACCTTTGCCAAGCGCAGCTTCGGGGACGTGGGCGCATTCCTGGACCGCCTGGACCCATTCCTGACCGCGCTGCCGCCCGAGTACCGCTACGCCGTGGAGATCCGCAACCCGGATTTCCTGGAGCAGGACTACTTCGCCTGCCTGCGCACGCACCGCGTGGCGCACGTCTACAACGCCTGGTCGCGCATGCCGGAATTGGGGCGCCAGATGGCTATTCCGGATGCGGAAACCGCCGATTTCCTGGTGTGCCGTGCGCTGCTGCGCCGCGGCCGGGTGTACGAGGAAGCGGTGAAGACCTTCGCCCCGTATACCACTATCCAGGATCCCAACCCGCAGGCGCGCGAATCCATGCGCGTGCTGATCGGCCGCGCCCGCGAGGAGCATAAATTCCTGTTTCTGTTCGTCAATAATCGACTGGAAGGCAACGCGCCCATGACCATTCTGTCGGTTGTGGAACCGGACTGAGGGCGGCGGGCAGCCGACTGGCAAGCGGCAGAACGATGCGGCGAAGAGAAGGCAAGGCGGGGGTGCGTGTCAAGGCGGGGGTGCGCCGGCAATCACTGCGCCGCATGATATGATTGGGTTTCCCACCGCGAGGGCCCGTAGCTCAGTTGGTTAGAGCGCTACCTTGACACGGTTGCGGATGTGGGTGTTTTGGCTTTTGTTTTCAGTAACTTACGGTTTGGCGCTGCCCAGTAGCGCCCAGTTCGTACAGGAGTTTTTAGTCCGATTTGCATTTCCAGGGGCCTGTAGCTCAGTTGGTTAGAGCGCTTCCTTGACACGGAAGAGGTCAGAGATTCGAGTTCTCTCAGGCCCACCATCACTTCACATAACGCGCGTTTAAAATAAGGGCCGCACGCTGGCCTTGCGGTATGATTTTGGACATGTCCCTCATAATAACTGCCGCGTCAATCACTCCAGAAATGCGCGAGCGGATTAATCATTTCTGGGGGCGCGTGCCGAGGCAATGCCACGTCTGCGGTGCTTTCAATTGGAGCGTCGAGGATAACTTGGCTCAGCTCAATGTTCTAACGGGCGTGCCGCGCTTTGGGGGCACCTGCCGTATTTCCGCTTGTCGTTATCACGTGCCAGGAGTGCGGCAATACCGTCTTGTTGAACGCGCTCAAGTTGGGTTGGAAGCCTGGTGCCCAATGAGCGCAACTCCCACAACGCCGCCAAGCGAAGCGTTGCCTTATACCCACACGGATAGCATTGTCTTACCGCAGTCCGCCACCGAGCAACGCTTCGCGATTCGTCGGATGGATTGGGAACGGCTTAAGCGGTGTGTGACTAGGTGCAAGCAGGATCATTCCCTGGATTATTCTGGCTGGTATTTTCTATGCTTCGGTATCTCTGGGTCATCCTTCCTTGCGTTCGTATCTCTTTTCTTCTCGACTGGCGTACCGACTTGGATAATATCATCCTTCGGCGTGCTCTTTCTCGGTAGTCCTTACCCAAGAAATTGTAATGTAAATGAGTCAGGTTTTAGGCGACGAGTTTTTCCTCCTCGCAGCAGCGGTTGATCTCGGCCTGAAGACGATCAAAGGCGGCCCGGAGCGTGGAATCGCCGGGCGGGCCGGCAGGCATGATCTCAGCGAGTTTGGGGCGGAGCAGGCGAGCATATGTGCGTGTGAAAAACAGGGCAAGGCGCAATCCAGTGGGGGTCAACTGCTAGCGATGGCTGTGTGGGATCCGCTGAATGAGAGCGTGCAGACGGAGTCGGCGCAGGGCGGAAGCTCGTTGCCCGTCGACCTCTATGGGTCGAACCACCTGTTCAAACGTTCGAGCTTAAAGTCGTCAAACAGGGCAACAGTCGTTGCGGTCTGGGTTGTCGGGCTGTCTTGAAAGGCTTCGAGGAATTGCCTAGTGGCCTTTTGCTCGGCCTTTTGACGCGCGGGATCTGCCTGACCGTAGTCGATTTCAACGATCCAACTGGCTATTCCCGTGGGAGGGCCGAGCGACCTCAGGGTGTGCTCGGTGCTAGCACGAATCCGGTGGATCGATTCAAAGACTCCTTTTTCCTTTGTGCCAGGTCCCGGAGATTGCCAGTTTTGATTCAGCCTTCGAACCTCGGCAGCAACTCCGATGTCGACGGCCGCGGAAGGGCGGCCCGGGACGTCGCGCGCGCTACGAAGGGCCGCGTCAGGCCTTACAACACAGTCAGTTTTCGACCGGCTTCGGCAAAATATGGTCGACGACCAGGAAGCTCTGTTGCAGCTTTTCGGCGCGCAATGTGAGGCCGAGTTGCCGCTGGAGAGGGCCTGACACGCTATTGAGAACTGCTCCAGCGCCGCTTGGGCCCGCGCCTACCACCGAGTCCCCAGCCCGTTCGGGCCTGGTCTCTTCAGGCGCCGGTAATTCGACTTTGAAGTCA
>DATJRE010000309.1:0-19430 GCA_035505095.1 Bryobacteraceae bacterium
TGAGAGAGCGGGGTGGGCAGGTTGGCCTCCCCATCATCCGTTTCGACCAGCCCGGCGTCATGCCGCGACGAGGCGTCCACGGCGGTCGATGGGAAATGTCGGGCACATCGCCGATGCCGCACTTCCAGCCTGGCCGGGGAAACGGACTGTCAAGACTATACTTGTGTTTAGGGCAGGAGGCGTGATGGGTAATAGGCGAATCCTGGGGGCCAGGGATGGGTTTTCGGGCAATCCCCCCATATTGTCATTGAAAACAAAAGGCTTGCTGAAAGGTTTGGGGGAATCCCCCAGAAATTGCGCGCTCCTGGCTGCGCTGCTTTGCCTTGCCGCGGGTACGCTGGCTGCCGATGGCGGCTGGAGCGCGTACGGCGGCGATGCAGGCGGCACGCGCTACTCCACCTTGCGGCAGGTGACTCGCGAAAACGTCGGCAAGCTGCAGGCTGTCTGGACCTATCACACTGGAGCGCTCCAGCCCGTCACGGGGCTGAACCAAAAAGCGGCCTTCGAAGCCACCCCCATCCTGATAGATGGCGCGCTCTATCTGAGCACCCCATTCAACCGCGTGATCGCGCTCGACCCAGCCACCGGCGCCGAGAAATGGACTTACGATCCCAAGGTGGATCGCTCGCACGAATACTCCGAGGTCTCTTCGCGCGGGGTCGCCGCGTGGACCGACTCGCGCGCCGCCGATTCGGCCCCCTGCAAGCTGCGCATCTTCGAAGGCACCATCGACGCGCGGCTCATCGCGCTGGATGGCAAAACCGGAAAGCCGTGCGCGGCATTCGGCGCCTCCGGCACGGTGGATCTGACGCGCGGGGTGGTTTATGGACCCGAGTTCCGCGGCGATTACCAGGTGACCTCCGCGCCAACCGTGGTGGGCGATGTGGTGATTACCGGCTCCTCGATCGGCGATAACGGCGCAGTGGATATGCCGCGCGGCTCGGTGCGGGCTTACGATGCCCGCAGCGGCGCCCTGCGCTGGACCTGGGACCCGATTCCATGGGCCGAAAAACAGGAGGTGCGGACCGGCGCGGCCAATGCGTGGTCCACCATTGCGGCCGATCCGGCTCGCGACCTGGTCTTCATTCCCACGGGCAGCGCCAGCCCGGATTACTACGGCGGCGCCCGCCCCGGCAACGGCCACTGGGCCGATTCGGTGGTGGCGCTGAAGGCGTCCACGGGCGCTTTGGTGTGGGGATTCCAGGTGGCGCATCACGACCTCTGGGACTATGATGTAGCCTCCGAGCCCACCCTGATCGAGTTCCACGGCCGCCCGGCGGTGGCCGTAACTACCAAGATGGGCGAGGTCTTCGTGCTCGACCGGCTGACCGGCAAGCCGCTGCACACCGTGGAGGAGCGGCCGGTTCCGAAGAGCGACGTTCCTGGGGAAACGGCATCGGCCAGCCAGCCGATTCCCGAATGGAGTCCCATGGTGCCCCAGAAACTGACTGCCGCGGATGCCTGGGGATCGACCCCCGAAATGCGCCAGTGGTGCCGCGAGAAGATCGAATCGCTGCGTAACGACGGCCCCTTCACTCCGCCCAGCCTGCGCGGTACGCTGCAATTCCCCGGCAACACCGGGGGAGTGAACTGGGGCAGCGCGGCGTGGGACCCCGTACGCAATCTGCTGATTGCCGACACCAACCGCGTGGCGGCCATCGTCAACCTGATCCCGCGCGAGGATCTCGAAGCCGCGGTCCACCAGCGCCAGAAAACCGAGACCGCCTGGGGTGGGGAGTTTGCCCTCCAGCGCGGCACGCCTTACGCCATGCATCGGGAGTGGCTGGTGGCGCCCAACAACCAGCCGTGCAATCCTCCGCCATGGGGCGCGGTGGTAGCCTTCGACCTGGCGACCGGCAAGCTGCGCTGGCAATCGGCACTGGGCACTATGGGAGTTGGATGGCCGGCGGGATCGCTTAGCTTTGGCGGACCCATGGCAACCGCCGCGGGCCTGATTTTCACCGCCGCGGCGCTCGACCCGCACCTGCGCGCCTTCGACTCCGATACCGGCAAGGAACTATGGAGCGTGGAACTGCCGGCCAGCGCTCAATCGACGCCCATGACTTACGAATGGAAGGGAAAGCAATACATCGTGATCTGTGCCGGGGGCCACGGCAAGATGAAGAGCAAGATGGGCGACGCGGTTGTGGCCTTCGCGCTGGAGTGAGGGCTGAGCGGGCGCGCGCCTTGCACGCCATCAGCCTTTGCCAGGGACAAATTTGTTGAGCGCCGCTTGGAGATTATCCAAAATGTCCTGATAGCCCGCTGCGGCTTGCTTTACGCCGTTGAGGTACTTAACTGCCTCGTCGCGTTTCGCCCGCAAGGCGGCCTTACTCTTAAGCAGGTTCTTCAAGCTGGTCGAGCCGTCCCATTTTTTGGTATGGTCTTCGAGAGCTTTGATGGAGGCTTTCAGCGTCGCGATTCGTCGCGATACCTCGGCGAAATCCTGTTGAGCATAGTTTCCTGCGGCCACCTTAACCGCCAGGTCGTTCAAGTCCACAGCAATGCCATCCAGGTTCGCCTTGATGGCGTTGATCAAGGCTGTCTTTGGCATCTCACTTTGCTCCGTCTACCGCTTCAACCGCTTGATCCGCTTTATCCGCTTCCTGTGCAAGCTTCTTGGCTTTTTCGGCCATTTCCTTCAGTTTCGCAGCGATTTTTTTACGTTCTTCTTCTACCGAAGCCATAAGTCGTACCCTCCCTGAGACGGTATTATGCCATACTCACTCGTTAGTGCGCGGGTCAAACATAGCTTCGATTACCGGCCTTCGCGCCGTTCGGTGAAATGCAGCCGGTTGCCAAAAGGGTCGGTCAGGTGCAAGGTCATACCGTTCCACTCTTCCTTGAGGCCCGGGCGAAGATACTTGTAACCCTTCTGCATGATTTCCTGGTGGTATTCGGCAAGCCCTGTCACGTATACCAGAACCGCCGAGCCGGGGCAGGCGTCGCCATGGTGCTCGGATAGATGCAACCGGAGGGTGCCCAGCGAGATTTGCATGTACACGGGCATGTTTTCCTCGAAACGGTGCTCCCAATCCACCTGGAACCCCAGGAATCCGAGATAAAACTCTTTGGCTTTTTCGACACTGAAGATGCGAAGGACAGGAATAACCTGCGTGGCGTTCAATGGCATCGGCGCCCTCCGGAATGCCCTACGCCATCCAGCTTAGTACAGCGTTCCGGAAATCCGCTGGGGCGCACTGCCCCCTGCCGGTGGCGGCAGGCGGCTTACACCTCCGGCCGCAGCTTTTTCTGCACCCGCGAGAGAACGGCGCCCACGGTGCCGGGCCGGACCGCCATGATCTCGGCGATTTCCTGGTAGCTAAGGCCGCCGGCGCGCAAGGTGACGCACTCCATTTCCCGGACGGTCAAACGCTCGGCCAGGCGGCTGGTCAGTTCCGATTGCACGCACATCGCTTCAGGGTCGCGCTGCTGCGCCGGCAGATGTTCGAGATCGGTATCCCCTACTTCGTTGGCCTGCTGCTCGCGCTTCAAGCGGCCCAGCAGGTAGTTGCGCATCACCACATACAGCCAACCCGCCGGATTGGCGATTTCGCGCCCCGACCGGCGCTCCATGAAATAGCGCAGGAAGGTTTCCTGCACGGCATCGTGAGCCGCTTCCGAACCAGGCGCGAACAGCGAACCATGGCGCAATAGAGCCGCGGAATGCTTGCGGTATAACTCGGCCAGTTCCTGCTCCAGCCCATCGCCTTCCCGCGCCGCTAACCCGAGAAGGAGTGCCTCTTGCATCCACTACGATGCTAGCGGAGACTGCCTCGCCGACGCATCCACAATTTGGTTATACCCAAAGAGCTATCCCAAGTCAGCACCGTATCCGCCCCCAAAGCTACCATCCGGCCCGCACGCGGCACACGCTCCCGGAAGCGGGTGGCTGCCGCAAGTACAGGTGGCGCGGGGCGCTGCACGCGCAGCGGGAGGGAACGGTCGCGGCGCCATCCGGGGGCAAAGGGCCGGCACTACACGTGCTCCGGCAGCGGGGCATCGCCGCTCGACACGGAATGCTTATGGCGCGGGGCGGCAGTCACACTCCCGCCAAGGAACGGTCGCGGCGCCATCCGGAGTGCAAGGAGCGCGAAGCGAACGCGCTCGGAAAGCGTGGCATCGCCGCTCCACCCGGAATGGGTATGGCGCGTGACGGCACTCGCAGTCCCGGCAGGGGACTGTTGGAGCACTCGGAGCGCAAGGAGCGCGACGCGAACGCGCTCGGGCAGCGTGGCACCGCCGCTCGACATGGAATGTGTATGGCGCGGGGTGCTGCAGGCGCAGCGGGAGGGAACGGTCGCGGCGCCATCCGGAGCGCAAAGGGCCGGCGCTACACGTGCTCGGGCAGCGTGGCATCGCCGCTCCACCCGGAATGGGTATGGCGCGTGACGGCACTCACGCTCCCGGCAGGGAACCGTTGGAGCATCCAGGGCGCGCGGCGTTAGGCGCCGCTCCGGAAGCGTAAAGAGAACGTTGCCGCCACAGGGCTGTGGAAATCCTCTCGCACCGGGTCTTCGCAACCCGCGGGCTACAATGAAATATATGCGGTTCTCCGAATCCATCTTCGCCCAGCGCTTCCAGATTACCCGCCAGGACCTGGAAAATTACCTGGCGGAAGCTCTATCGCGCGGCGGCGATTATGCCGATCTTTATTTCGAGTACATGGCCACCAGCTCCATCAGCATCGACGAATCCATGGTGAAAAGCGCCGCGCAGGGGGTCTCGGTGGGGGTCGGCGTGCGGGTGATTTCCGGCGAGCGCACTGGATACGCCTACAGCGGCGACCTGGCGCCGGAGAAAATCCGCAAGGCCGCCGGCGTGGCCGCCTGCATTGCCAACGGCCCCGGCAAGGTAGACAAGGTGGACCTCAACGAAGGCGCGCTGCACAATCTCTACCCCGTGGTCATCGCGCCCACTGAAACCGCCTTCTCCGAACGCGTGGAGCTGGTGAAGCGGGCCGACCGGGCGGCGCGCGCCTATGACCCGCAGATTTTTCAGGTGCAGGCGACCTATGCCGACAACCTCCGGCAGGTGCTGGTGGCTACCAGCGAGGGCGTCCTGACGCTCGACCGGCAGCCCCTGGCGCGGCTCAGCGTTTCGGCCCTGGCGCGTCATAATGGCGGCCCTCCGCAGCGCGGCCATGCCGGCGGTGGCGGGCGCGTGGAATTGAGCTTTTTCCTGGACCAGAAGCCGCCCGAACACTTCGCGCAGGAGGCCGCCCGCGAGGCCATCGCCATGCTGGACGCGGTGGATGCGCCGGCCGGCGAAACCACCGTGGTCCTCGGTCCGGGCTGGCCCGGCATCCTGCTCCACGAAGCCGTGGGCCACGGCCTGGAGGCCGATTTCAACCGCAAGGGCGTCTCGAAATTCAGCGGGCGCATGGGCCAGAAGGTTGCGAGCGAGTTGTGCACCGTCATCGACGACGGCACCCTCGGCAGCCGCCGCGGATCCCTCAATGTGGATGACGAAGGCCACGCAACCCAGCGCAACGTGTTGATTGAAAATGGCATTCTGCGCGGCTACTTGCAGGACAAGCTTTCCAGCTCCCTTACCGGCTCGTCCTCTACCGGCAGCGGCCGGCGCGAAAGCTACGCCCACATCCCCATGCCGCGCATGACCAACACGTTCATGCTGGCCGGCCAGAGCGATCCGCAGGATATCCTGCGCTCGGTTTCAAAAGGTTTATATTGCGCCAATTTCGGCGGTGGCCAGGTGGATATCACCAGTGGCAATTTCGTCTTCTCGGCCTCTGAAAGCTACCTGATCGAAGACGGCCACCTGACCCGCCCGGTGCGCAACGCCACGCTCATCGGCAACGGCCCCGAGGCGCTCAAATACGTCAGCATGGTGGGCAACGATTTGCGCCTCGACGAAGGCATCGGCGTGTGCGGCAAGGAAGGCCAGAGCGTGCCGGTGGGCGTGGGCATTCCGACCATCCGCATCGACCGCATGACCGTGGGAGGCACGGCTTGAACCAGAATCACCTGCTGGAACTGGCTGAGGATGTGGTCCGGCGCGCCTTGGCCGCGGGTTCCACCGACGCCGAGTGCACCATTGCCGAGGGCGAAGAGTTCACCGCCAATGTGCGCATGCGCGAGCTGGAAAATCTGAAGGAGGCCGGGTCGCGCGGCGCCGGCCTGCGCATCCTGATCGGCCGCAAGACCGGATCGGCGTATACTTCCGACCTTTCATCCGAGGGCATCGCCCGCCTGGTCCACTCCGCCGTGGAACTGGCCGACATCACCACCGAAGACCCGCACGCCGGGCTTCCCGATGCCGCCGAACTGGGCGCCCTTCCGGGCGATCTGCGGTTGTACACTCCCGGTGTAGAAGGCCTCGACACAGCGCTGAAAATCGATTTCGCCAAGCGCGCCGAAGACGCCGCCCTGAGCGCCGATGCGCGCATCTCCAACTCCGAAGGCGCTTCTTTCGACACCCACACCGGCCGCCACATCTTCGCCAATTCGCGCGGCTTCGCGGGCGAATATCGCACCAGCTACTGTTCGCTGGCGGTCTCGCCGGTGGCCAGCGAGGGCGATTCCATGGAGCGCGATTACTGGTACACCCTGGCCCGCGGCGTGGACGGCCTGGAGACGCCCGAGGAGGTGGGCCGTATCGCCGCCCGGCGGGCCCTGCGCCGCCTGCACGCGGTGAAGGTGGAAACCCAGAAAGTGCCCGTGGTCTTCGAGCCGCGCACCGCCCGCAGCCTGTTGGATAACATCTTCGAGGCTGTCCATGGCATGTCGATTTACCGGCATGAGTCGTTTCTGGCTGGCAAACTGGGCGAGAAAGTCGCCAACGACAACCTCACGGTGGTGGACGATGGTACCCTCCCTGGCCTCTTCGGCACTTCCCCGTTCGATGACGAAGGGGTTCCTTCGCGCCGCACGGTGGTGATCGAGCGCGGGGTATTGAAAAGCTACCTGCTGAACAGCTACGCGGGCCGTAAGCTGGGCATGAAGACCACCGGCAATGCCTCGCGCGGCCTGGCCGGGAATGCCGGTATCGGGCATGGGAACTTTTTCATCCAGCAAGGCGTCCAATCGCCGGAGCAGATCCTTGCCGGAATTTCCAATGGTTTTTATGTCACGGAACTGCTGGGATTTGGAGTGAACATCGTGACCGGAGACTACTCCCGCGGGGCTGCGGGATTGTGGATTCGCAACGGCGAGCTGGCATTCGCGGTCTCCGAGGTCACCATCGCTGGGAATTTGAAGGACATGCTGCTGGGGATGGAGACCGTGGGCGCCGACCTGGAGTTCCGCGGGTCCGTGGCAGCGCCTACGATAAAGATAGGAGAGATGACCGTTGCCGGCAGATAAAACCCTTACCACGGCCGCGAAAAAACCACTCTCGATTCCGCCGGCCGCTTACGCCATCGGAGTGGTGCTGGTGCTCGGGCTGGCGGGCTTTTGGTATCTCAATCGCAAGGCCGCGGAACCGCCCCCGCCGCCCCCGCCGCTCACCGGGTCCGCCAAGGCGTATGTCCGCTATCTCAAGCTTTCCGAGGTGAATATACAGGCCCACGAGAGCTACATGAAGCAGCAGATCGTGGAGATCACCGGCAAAATCGAAAACACCGGGGACCGGGTACTGGAGCAGGTGGTGCTCAACTGCGTCTTTCGCGATGCCTACGGCCAGGTGGTGTTGCGGGAGCGCGTGCCGATCGTCAGTAAGAAGATGGGCGGACTCGCGCCTAACGACGTGAAGCCCTTCCGGATGCCATTCGACAACATTCCGGAAGGCTGGAACCAGGCGTTGCCCGACCTGGTGATTGCGGAGATCGATTTTTCGTAGAGGGGCGCGTTGGCCGAAGCTGCCGGCTGGGCCGCCGAGGCGTCGCGCCGGCGAACCCGCTGCCGCTTTGCCCTTTGCTACAATTGCATCTGGACGGCGGTGTAGCTCAGCTGGCTAGAGCGAGGGTCTCATAATCCCTAGGTCGGGCGTTCGAGTCGCCCCGCCGCCACCAATCTTTTCAACGACTTGTAGGGAATTCGGCTCCTTTTCCGCGCGGCCCTGAATACCAGGGATGATTACAAAACCCCCGGCGACGGCTTGGGCCAGTCCCGTGTCCTAGGGTTTCGCGCCTTCGCATCCGGGATGGCGGTAGCGTCCCGACTTCACGATGCTCTTGGGGCCGAGCGGCTCCTGGTTCCGCGCAGCGATACGCCGGCTATGGCGAGCCAGCTTGCGAACGTGTGGCGGGGCGAATGGAGCGTGATCCGTCGCGGCGCTTCGGCCAGATCGCGCCTCCGGGGCATCCCCGGGCCGGTAGAAGACGAAATCGGCCGCCCCGGGTTGGCCGCCCCGCGGGGGTCAGCCGGCAGGTTTCCGGCCGGCCTGCATGGCTTCGACTGCGGTCCTCGCCTCCGGCGCGAGCGGCATCTAGCGGTCTTGAACTTGGAGCACCCCCGCTTGACCGCACGGGGCAGGGAACCTACCATCGAAGTTGCGATCCATGCCCTACCCGCCGCGCAACGCCCTCTCCGACTTCGGCCATGACCTCCATCACGGTCTGCGGGTGGTCCGCCGCAATCCCGGATACGCCGCGACCGCCATGCTCTGCCTGGCCCTCGGCATCGGCGTCAACGCCACGGTCTTCAGTTTCCTGGATGGCGTCTACTTCCGCCTGCTGCCGGTGCCCGAGGCCGATCGCGTGGTGGCCATCGACCGTAACGGAAGCGCCCCGTGTTTCTGGCGGGACTGCCAGGCCCTCCGCGGCCTGGATGCATTCAGCGGCGTAGCGGCGGCGATGGCGCGCGGCACCTTCATGGATGTAGACCACGCCAACTTCCGCATCGTCGCCGAGACTGTCTCCGCAAACTACGCCGACGTCCTCCGCCTCAAGCCAGCCATCGGACGCTGGTTTTTGCCGGCCGACGAAGTTGCCGGGGCTGAGCCGGTGGTGGTGATCGGAGCGCACTTGTGGGATAGCTGGTTCCGTCGCGATCCCGGCGTTCTCGGCCGGTACGTCCGCATTGAGCTCGAACGCTATCGCATCGTCGGTGTCGCGCCGGAGAATTTCCGCGGAGTCTCCCCGCCCGTCCGGGTGGATGCATGGCTGCCTCTGGCCACCTTCCCGATTACCCGCGCGCAACTCGCCGATCCGCACACTCCGGGGCCCGCCGTCAATCTGGTTGGGCGCCTCGCCCCTCACAACGACCCGGCGCGCGCCAACGCCGAAATCGCCGTTGCCGGCACGCTTCTCCGTCAAGCCAATCCGCACGAGGCCAGCTACACCACTCCACTTACGGTGAGGGTTTTTCGGGGCATCACCTCCGCGGAATCGCGCCGCAGCATGCGCTCGATCTCGATCCTGCTGCTGGCGGTGGTGGGGACGGTGCTGCTGATTGCCTGCGTGAATGTGGCCAACCTGCTGCTGTCCCGAGCCGCCGTGAGGCAGCGCGAGATGGCCCTGCGGCGGTCGCTCGGAGCGTCCCGCGGAAGGCTCGTCCGCCAGGGCCTGGCCGAAAGCGTCATCCTGGCGTTGGGCGGCGCGGCGCTGGGTCTCCTCTTCGGCCATGTGACGGACCGCGCCCTCTCGCTGTGGCTGCCCGCATCCCTTCCGGAGTCGTTCCTGCGCGGTGTTTCTCTGCAGATGAACTGGCGCGTGGCCGTCTTTACCACAGCCGTTGCGCTGGTCTGCGCGGTCCTCTTCTCGCTGGCGCCCGCTCTGGAAGGCTCTTCGGTGGACCTCATCCCGGCCCTCAAATCGGACGTTCGGCCCGGCCGCGGCGGACGCCCGCGGGTACTTCCACAGCGCGATCTCTACGTCATCGCCCAGGTGGCGCTGTCGCTGGTTCTGCTGATCGCCGCCGGATTGCTGCTGCGCGCGCTCCAGCGCACCGCGCAAATCGATCCGGGCTTCGCCACGGATCACCGCCTCTACCTCCGCCTCTTCGCCCCGGAACCCGATTTCACGCCCGAAAGCGCCACGCAACTCTTCACTCGCGTGCTGGACCAGGCGCGGGCCCTGCCGGGCGTGCGCGATGCCACCCTGTCGTTCGACGTGCTCGGTTTTTCGGACGGAGAGTGCGTCAGCACCGAACGCGGCTCCTCCGGCGCCCATGCCGGCATCAATGTGGTCGAGCCGAATTATTTTTCCGTCATGCGCATCCCGCTGGTGCGGGGACGCAACTTCGACGCGGACGAGCAGCCCGTTCTGGACACTCCCAAGGGACTCGCCGCCGGCGCTCCGCCGCTCGCCATCATCGTGAACCAGACCATGGCGCGGCAGCAGTGGCCCGGCCGCGACCCCGTTGGCAAGGCCCTGTGGCTGGGCTGTCTGCCGCGCGAGCCGCAAATGGCCGCGCAGGTGATTGGCGTGGCGCGCGACAGCAAGTACGGTTCCCTGGACGAGGGTCCCCGGCCGTTTTTCTACGCCTCTCGCCGCCAACTTTGGTGGAACGGATTTTTCGCTCTGATCCTGCACACTGCCGGAGATCCGCGCACCTTGGCCGCGCCGCTCATCCAACTCGCGCGCGCCGCTGGTCCTAATCTGCGGATGTACGAACTCCGCACCTTCGACGACTCGATCGAACTGTCTCTCTGGCGCGTCCGCTGGCAGGCGAGCCTGTTGGGAGCCTTCGGGCTGCTGGCGATCGTGCTTTCGGTGGTTGGCCTGTACGGCGTGGTGGCGTACACGGTGGCGCAGCGCACCCACGAGATTGGCATCCGCATGGCGCTGGGCGCGCAGCGGACCGACGTGCAATGGATGGTGCTGGCGCGCGGGCTGCGCCTGACCGCGGCCGGCATCGCGATGGGCCTGGTCCTCAGCGCCGCCGCGACCCGTTTCTTGCGCGGCTTCCTCTACGGCGTGGACCCGCTCGACCCGGTGGCCTTCACCGCGGCTGCGATGCTTTGGATTCTGATCGCCACGCTGGCCAGCTACCTTCCCGCCCAGCGCGCCGCGCGGGTGGATCCGGCCATTGCGTTGCGCGACGAGTAGCCGATGGAACCGCCCGCCCGCCTAGCGGGGTAAGAGGCTCCGTAGAATCGCGCGGCGGCGGTCGATTTCCGTGCCGTAGTCCGTGCCGGCGATCCCGGCCGGCCGCGGCACGAATTCCGGCGCCGCATCCCCAAAGTAGAGGACGGCATCCGCCGTCTCTCGCGCCTTCACTCCCGGCTCAAACAGTTGCGCCGGCGCCAGCACCATCTTTCCATCTACCACCTGGACGCGCTTGGTGCCCTTCTCAAAAAGGTCGTTGGCCTGGAGATCGCCCAGCGGACTGTCAGCGAGCCCGGCCAATACGGGATCGGCCGCCGAGGCTCGCCCGGCTCCAAGCAGGGCCGAAACCTCGCTTCCGGCAATCGGAACCATGACGAACCACCGCGCCTTGGAATTCCGTCGAAGCCGTTCCGGGATCGTCCCCGCGAGGCTTCGGTAAAGGTGCAGCGAGCCGTACACCACCAGCGCCTTGCGATCCCGGTTCAGCACTTCCCGTTCGATGAGAGAGGCGGCAAACTGGTCGCGTGCGTCGACGAGGTCTCGGAGATGCTGCCCGATCGAAGGTTCGCTCCAATCGATTGGCGGATCGCCTGCCAGCACACGCAGCCGGCGGCCGCGTGGCAACCCGGCGTTCACCAGCCGCACGGCGCGCAGGAATTCCTCGTAAACCGGCGAATCCCAGGCGCCCGGCTGGGCCGTGTCGCGCCAGATTTTCGATAGCTCGGCGGCGGCCACATCCGCTCCTTGGACAAACCTGTCCAGCAGATCCTGGTGGAGCGCATTGGCGAACTCGATTACGATATCGTCCACCGCCGGCGCGAAAGCCGGATCGCGAATCAGCTTGAGCCGGAATTCGGCATCTTCGCGCGCCCCGTGACGCTCGCCGAGAGCCACCAGGTTGGCGCTTGCGAAGGCGGCGATCACGTCCCGCACGGCGTCCGGTGAGATCATTCCAAGTCCGGCAATTCCTCCCGGCCGATCCGCAGTCGAATCGATCGCGCCTGCCCCGGAACGCGCTCAATGAGGCCATTGGCTTCCAGGGTGACCACCATCTGGTGTACCGAGGGCGGCGTCACCCGGAAGTATTTCTGCATGTCGGTTTCGGCGGGCGCGCGCCCGTTCAGCTTGGTGTAGTAGTAGATGAACGCCAAGTATTGCCCTTGCTTGGCGGTATAGGTTTGCCTTGTCACAATCCTTCCATGGGAAGTCCCGATGCCCTTGCGGTCACGACCGGTGCATTGGCGCCCGGCGGCCCACCGGATTGTCCGCTTTGGCGCACGCCTCGGCGATCTCATAGTCCCCGGATGGCTCCGCTTCTCCGGTGATGCAGGTGAAGCAGGCATGCCCCACCTCTGCCGAGCCGATCACCCAGATGGGTGCCCCGCAGCGGCACCGTTTTCCGGCCCGGTAGGCCTGAAGAGCCGATTCAAGCCGCGCAGTCACTTTGGCCGCTGTCTGTCCGTGGTTGTGCTGCAGGAAGGATTGGACATAATCCGCGAGCCGGATCGGCACAAATCCCATGGCTTGCCGCGACCCGCCTTAGAAGGGTACGTCGTCGTCGGTGACGCCCTGCTGGAAATCTTCGGGCGGGGCGGCCGGCGGCGCTTGCGAACGCGGGGCGGAACGAGGCACCGAAACCGGGCCTGAGGGGCGATCGAATTCCGCCGCTCCAGCCGGCAGTCCCTGGTCGCCGCCTGCGCCGCCCGCGCCGCGCGAACTCAGCAGAATCAGGTCCTCTACCACGATCTCGGTGCTGTAGCGCTTTTGGCCGTCTTTATCGTCCCAACTCCGCGTCTGCAGGCGGCCTTCTATGAAAACGTTGGTGCCTTTCGTGAGGTAATTGGCCCGATTTTCGGACTTCCACAGCACGCAGCGGTGCCACTCGGTCTCATCCTTCCATTCGCCGGTCTGCTGGTCTTTCCACCGCCGGTTGGTGGCGACCGTAAAATTCGAAACCGCCGTACCCGACGGGGTGTACCTGGTTTCGGCGTCCTTGCCGAGATTCCCAAGCAGAATCACCTTGTTGACGCTTCTGGATGCCATCAGATTGCACTGTAACACACCCTGCCCGCAAAGGTGCATCCTGGTGAGGTGCGGTTCGGTGAGGTGCGGCCGTCCGGCTCTAATTTGCCGGAGACCCGCCGTCGCTGGCGGTGCGGCCCCGCGCCGTGCAGGAGCCTGCCATCGCCCGCGCCTCGGCCTTGGGGAAGTACGGCGAGACGGATTCGAGCGACCGCTCCAGGTAATTGACGGATGCCTGGCACGAACCGCCGGCCACCGCGGCCAAGTGACGCCAGGCTTCGGCATCGGGTTGGAGCGCCACCGGGATAGCGAAGTTCAGGGCGCTTGAAAATTCCTCTTCGGCGCGGGACCACTCCTTGCGGCGGTACAACAGGATTCCGCGATAAAGGTGAGCCTCTCCGGAGGCCAGATCCTGCGCCGAAGCGAAGGCGGTGCGGCTGGCGAGATTGTAGTCGCTAAGCGCCCCGGCCTCATCGCCGGTGGCCTCCTTCGCCAGGGCCCGCAGATACAGAGGCCGAGCGCGGGAGGGGTCTTCCCGCGCCGCGCGGTCCAGCGAGGCGATCGCGGCTCGATGCTCGCCCGCCAGCAATTGCGCGCCTCCCAAATCCGCCAGCGTCCCGGCCCAGTCCGGACGCGGGGCGAACGATTGCAGCGTGTTGGGCGGAGACTCACGGCGCTCGCTTTCCCAAAGGCCAACCGCCGCTTGGTAGCGATCGGCGGCAACTCGATAGCGGCTCCCGGCAAATGCCTGGCGCCCGTCTACCCAGTCCGCCCAGGCGCCGGGAGAGCCTGCAAAATCGCGCGCGGCTTCCCGCAGATCGCCGTTCTTGAGGGCCATCCAGCCCAGCCAGTCCCGGCCCTTGCCGACCACCTCCTGGCAAAACGCTGCCGGCATCACGTCCGCTTCGCAAACCGGCGCACCGGTCGCCGAGGCCAGTTCGTTTTGGGCGCGCTCCAGACCCGCCGCGTCCGGAGCGGCTTCCAGGCGCGCAATGGCGGCCAATACACGCAAACCAGGCGAGACCGGCTCCACGATTCCCTTCCGGGCGCGCGCGGGCCACGCTTCGATGGCTTTTCCCAATTCGCCGGCCGCGGCGCTGTAGTCCGAGGTCCGTTGGGTGGTGGCGGCTTCCGCCAACAGGCAGAAGCCTTTGCGATAATGCAGCAGAGCCGCATCCGAAGGCGCCGCCACGGCCAGGGCCGCCGCTTGGCTCTGGACGCATTGGCCGGCGTCTTCCAGGCGCGCCACGCCGGATAGATCCACGCGGTCGAATTCCGCCTGGGCTTTCAAGTCCAGGGCCAACCGCGCTTCATCAGCCGCCGTTAACGGCGCAGATACCAGTGTGAGGATCAGTAAAAGCCTCATCATACGGATGGACGGCAGCCTGTCTGCCAGTGTTTCGATTTATACCATTTTAGCGCGTGAAAATGGTTACATCCACATTCATGCCGGGACGCAGAATCAGCTTATCCCTCTCATCCACCAGGATTTTCACCGGAATCCGCTGCACCACCTTGACGAAGTTCCCAGTGGCGTTCTCCGGCGGCAGCAGGCTTAGCCGCGAACCGGTGGCGCCGGCGATGGAATCCACATGGCCCTTCACGCTCCGGCCGTACATATCCACGTCGATCTCGGCCGTCTGCCCAGGATGCACATTGGCGAGCTGGGTCTCCTTGAAATTGGCCGTCACCCAGACGTCCTGAAGAGGGATGATGGTCATCAGCCCTTGCCCGGGCGCGACGATCTGGCCCACCTCCACGCTCTTGCGGGTGACTACGCCGTCGATGGGCGCCACGATGGTGGTGTAGCTGAGCTGCAGCTCGGAAGCTTCCAGGTTGGCCTTGGCGGCTTCCACGGCGGCCGAAGCAGTACCGGCATCCGCCGTGCGGACGGCCACCTGCTTGCGATTGGCCACCGAGTTGTCCAGCATAGCCTTGGCTTGGTTTACCCGCGACTGGGCGGCATCCAGGGCCGCCTTGCGCGCGGCGGTTTCCTTCTGCGCCGAGGCCACCTGCTCCTGCGCCGCTCGTAATTCGGCCTCCGCCACGCGCGCGCCGGCCACATAGGCATCGTACTGCTGCTGCGAGATCTCAGCCTTATCCACCAGGGTTTTCATGCGAGCCAGGTCTGCCTGGGCGCGATCGTTGCTGGCCTGTTTGGAGCGCACATTGGCTTCGGCGTAGGCCAGCCCCGCGCCGGCGGCTCTTTCGTAATCCACCTGCGCCTGCGCCAGTCCCGCTTGCACGTCGGCAAGCTGTGCGTCCGCCGCGGTGGTCCCCGATTGGGTGGTCTCGTTGGTCATCGGGACCATCACCTGCGCCGACCGCAAGCGGCTCTCCGCCTCCAGCACCGCCGCCTTGGCCTGATCCACCTTGGCCTGGAAATCGCGCGGATCGATGCGCACCAGCACATCCCCGGCCTTCACCGGCTGATTATCCAGCACGGCCACCTGGATGACGTTTCCGGAGATTTTGGGCGCGATGGCGGTGACGTGCCCGTCCACAGTGGCGTCATCGGTCGAAACACGATCTTTGAAATGCAGATAGGTGGCCACCACCGCGGCAATGGCCGCCACCAGAAAGAACAGCATCACCAGCCGCACCCGCGACGATTTGCGCGGAGCCGCGGCGCTTGCGGAAGGACCGCCTGGGCCACCCGCGGCAGTGCCCCGTATGGGCGTCGAGGGAATATCGGACTTCACTTCTTCTACCACGTTTGCCATAGAATCCTTCTCTATCATTCCACGACCAGGGGCCCGCGAACCGGCCCCGCTTTGCGCATCAGGAACATCAACGGCACGATGAGCAGGAACAGCACTCCCATTACCCAGAATGCATCCGAAAACGACAGCATATTGGCCTGCCGGAGCAGGGTCCCGTAAAGTAGCCCGTGCGCCTGCAGGGCCGCATCGGGAGCCGCCGACCCGTGCGCCTGCAGCAGCGACGCCGACCGCGCCAGGGCCTCCTGGTACATCGGGTCGTAGGGCGTCATGTGGGACACCAGCACGGACTGATGGAACTGCGCCCGCCGCGCGAGCAAGGTGGTGACGGTGGCGATTCCGGCGCTGCCCCCGATATTGCGCGCCAGGTTGAACAGCCCGGTAGCGTGGTTGGTGCGCTCCTTGGGGATAAACGCAAATGCCATGGTGCTGATGGGGACGAACAGAAACGCCAGCCCCGCGCTCTGCACCACGCGGCTCCATACGGCCGTCGGAAAATCCAGCTCCAGGTTGAATCGCGACATGGCAATCAGCCCGGCCGCGGAAACCAGCACCCCGCCAATCACCAGCCAGCGCGCCTCCACCTTGCGCAACAGCGCGCCCACCAGCGGCATCAGCAGGCAGATGGCGATACCGCCCGGCGAAAGCACCAGGCCGCTGAGCAGGGCCGTGTAGCCCAACAGCGTCTGGAGAAACAGCGGTAGCAGCGCGGTGCTGCCGTACAGCACGAACCCCAGCACCAGCATGGACACGGTGGCGAGCATGTAATTACGTTCTTTGAGGATTCGGAAATCGATTACCGGTTCGCGCTGGCGCAACTCCCAGACCACCACGCTCACTAGGCACACCAGCATCACCGCTCCGAACGCCACGATGAAATGCGACGCCAGCCAATCTTCACGCTGCCCTTCGTCGAGCACCACTTCGAGCGCTCCCAGCCCCATGGCCAGCAGGCCGAAGCCCAGGTAGTCAATCTTCAAGCCGCTGGCGAGGCTCTTACGCACCAGGTACGGCGGATCGAACACCAGCCAGGCGGTAAGCAGCAAAGACAGAATCCCGATCGGCAGGTTGATGAAAAAGATCCAGCGCCAAGTATAATTGTCGGTGATCCAGCCGCCTAGCGTGGGGCCGATCACCGGCGCCACCACCACACCCATGCCGTAGACCGCCATCGCCATGCCATGTTTTTCCCGCGGAAAGCTTTCCACCAGGATAGCCTGGGAAATCGGCTGCAAAGCGCCGCCGCCCACTCCCTGGAGGACGCGGAACAGGATCAGAGCGCCCAGAGTCGGCGCCATGCCGCACAGCAGCGAACTCACCGTGAACAGGGCCACGCAGATCATATAGAAGCGTTTCCGCCCCATCAACATGGAAAACCAGCCGCCCATCGGCAGAATGATGGCGTTCGACACCAGGTAGGAGGTCAGCACCCAGGTGGACTCGTCCACGCTGGCCGACAGGCTGCCGGCGATGTGCGGCAGCGCCACATTGGCCACGCTGGTGTCCAGCACTTCCATGAAGGTGGCCAGCATCACCGTCATGGCGACGATCCAGGGATTGACGGTCCTATTGGACGTAGAAATCCTCCCTGCGCCCGGTGGCATGCGCCAGGTCGGCGCGCGCCTGATTGTAGCGATAGTAGGCGGCAATCTGGTTGTCGTTGGCCCGCGCCAGCTCGTCCTGAGCGGTGATCACCTCGATATTGTTGGCCACTCCGGCCTGGAACCGGTCGCGCGCCTGATCCACTTCCTGCTTGGCCAGTTGCACCCCCAGGTTGGCTACATCGATCTCGTGCCGGGCCGCCTCCATTTGGGCCGTAGAGGTCTTCACCTCCAGCGCCACGCGATTGCGCAGGTCCTGCTCCCGCTGCTTGAGCTGCCGGATGGCCAGATCGGCTTCGGCCTTCTGCGCCTGAATCCGCCCGCCGGTGAAGATTGGAAAATCCAGGCTGGCCTGATACTGGTAAACCGGGATGGCGCTCGACGGGGTCAGCCCCTGCTCCAGCCAGAAACCGCTCAAGCTCAGCTTGGGGAGCCGCTCCTCACCCGCCGCGCGAAGCGCCAGTTCCGCCCGCTGCTCGTCGGCGGCGATCTGCCGCAGCTCGGGGCGCGTGCCGTAGGCCAGTTCCACACGCTGCTCCACCGGCATGGGTGGAGTCTCGGCCAGCTTCACCTGGTCGTTGGCGAACCGCACCTGGTCGGCCAACTCGATGCGGATGCGCGGATCCACATTCAGTAGCCGCGAGAGGCCATAGAGCGAAGTCTCCAACTGGGTGCTCGACTCGATCAGCCGCTGCTTCTCATTCTGCAATTCCACATTGGCGCGCAGCGTGTCGATGCCCGTGCCCACGCCGCTCTTCTGCAAATCGAACGCCTGATCGTAAAGCGCCTGCGCCAGCTTCACGCGCGACTCGTCGGCCTGCACATCCGCCGCCGCGCGCTGGCTACCCAGGTATTGCGATTCCACCAGCAGGATGGCATCGTCCTGCGCGGCGGTCTCCTGCGCGCGGCTGGAATCGATGCCGTATTCCGCCGAATGGAAGCGCCGCCACAGCGTCAAGTCGAAGACCGCGGCATTGAACCGCACGCCGCCCTGCGCCACATAATAAGGTCCGACATGATGCGGGAAACCGGGGAAGGCGAATCCGATGGCGGTTTCCAGGTTGAGCCGGTTCACGGTTTCGGCAAGGTTTCCGTTCACCTGGGGCAGCAGGCCGGAGCGCGCCACCAAGCGGTCCTGCTGACTGTCGGACACCTCCAGGTTGGCCAGGATCACCTGCGGGTTCTGCTTGAGGGCCAGCGCCACCGCCTCTTTCAAGGTGAGCTTCAACGGGGCGGCGGGCTGCGCCGGCAGGGCCGGAAGAAGGGCCAAGCAGATTGTCGCGCCGCCTATCCAACGGATCATGAGCATATCGCTTCCAGGGTAATAGAACGGCAGATCGCCGTCCAAACTTTAGGGCTTCCCAAAAATAGTTCGGCTAGTTTTTAGAATCTGCAAGTTAGCAGGATGGCAGGGCCGTGGAGCAGCCTCGAAAGGGACCCCGCCAGCCCACCGCTCTGCCCAAATATAGGCAGCCGCCGAAGATACGAGGGCCAGCGTCGAAGGCAAGCCCCAGAAACAAGGAACGAAGCCAATCGAAAAAAGAACAGCCGTCCCGTCAACCGGCTGGCGCTTCGATGAAGGCACGGCCGGGCCAATTTTTTACGAAACGAAGCCAATCCCAGTTTTTTCGAACCTCGAAGCGCCTCCGGTACCCACTGTAGCGCGGGAGATCCGAGCTGGAGGGGTAAGTTATTGATTCAATTCAGGGAGTGGTTTGTGAACTGGGATTGGCCGATGTGGATGGTGTGTCCAACGCCTCCCAGGTCTTGGCGGCTCTCGGCGCGCCACGATTTCTGGCGTTGTCGATCAGCGCCGTGCGGCTCGGCGACCGCAGAAAGGTGGGCCGCAGGGCGTGCAGAGCGTCGATGGATCCTGTGGAAACAGGTAGCTGTGTTTGCGGCGTCGCCCCGAGCGCCAAGTTACGGGCCCTCGGCCGACAGGAAACGGGTCATTCGGGCGAAGCCGTTATATTAGAAAGTGGAGTGTCTTTCGACGCGCGGGCAGTAGTCGATTGCGGCTGGGCGGCCATAGGCATAATCTGGCTGGTTTCCGCGCTCGGCACCAAGCCCACCGCACGCCGCATTCCGCTGGCCGCGAGAGGCCTGCATATCCTGGTGCTGGTGCTGGCCTGGAGC
>DATJRE010000310.1:0-11506 GCA_035505095.1 Bryobacteraceae bacterium
ATTGAGGTGTCCCAGGGAGGCGAACTGGCCCGCGAAGCGGGCGGCGCGGGGGGCTTGCAGCTTGCGCCGCGGATCGAAATCGCGGCGGCGAAACAGGTCGGTGGCGGCGATTACGGCCGTTCCCATGGGGCGGTACTCGTAAGTCCCCTGGGCCCAGGCCAACTCGTCATCCATCCAGAGAAAGAAACCCACTTACGCCCAAGCGGCCGCGGCCAGCTCGCTTACCGCCTGCACCAGTTGCTCGGACTGAAAGGGTTTGCGCAGCATCCGGCAAAGGCGAAACCGCTCGACCAGGGCGGGGTCCGGAGCGGCCGCCAGATACAGTACGGGAAGGTCTCCCGCGAAGGCGGCAAAGGTAGTGGGATCGTTGGTAATCAGGACATCGGGCTTTAACTGGCCCGATTCAATCAGTTTGCGGGTCAGCGGGGTGTCGTTTTCGGCGATTCGGAATCCGTGCTTGGCGAGCAGGGCGCGAATGTACCGGCGCACAAAAGGGTCCTCCGCAACGGCGACGGTCCACTCATGTTGGATAGGGGTCATCAGGTTAAAGGGCAGCGTATCCCCAGGCTGCTCGTACTGCATTAGCAGCGGCATGACTTCATTGTGCGGCACATCGCCGCGCCGCACAATCCCCGCAAAGGTGAGGGTATAGCCTAATGTATGAGGGTGGAATAGCCCTTCAGAGTCAGAACCTTGGCTATAGCAGAACGGACCAGCGCCCAAACACCCGGCGGGCGCAATCGGCCAGTTGCGCGGCGTCCCGATGGGCATCCAGGGGAGCCTCCAATTCGCCTACATCGCCGCAATTGACGTCCTGCTGCTGCCAATCGGCGATCATGGCGGGCGTCACTTCGAGGTGGAATTGCAACCCATAGGCATTCGCTCCCAGCCGGAAGGCCTGGTGGGGGCAGGCTGCTGACCAGGCCAGCCATTCGGCGCCCACGGGCAGGTCGAAGGTCTCGCCGTGCCATTGGAAGATGGTCTGGCGGGTAGCCAATTCACCCAGCAGGGGGTCGGCGGCGCCGGCAGGGGTGAGATGGACGTCGAACCAGCCGATCTCCTTACGCGGATTGGGGTAGACCCGGGCGCCCGCCGCGCGGGCCAGCAGTTGCGCGCCCAGGCATACGCCCAGCACGGGCTGGCCGCGGTCCAGGGCCTGGCGCAAGATGAGTGTCTCGCGCTCCAGGTAGGGCAGGCCGTCGTTCACCGACATCGGGCCGCCCATAAAAATCAGGCCGGCTGCGGTGGTGGGGTCGGGGGCGCGGGGCTGGGGGGAATCGGCATCGCGGTACAGGTCCACGTACTCCACACGGACGCCGCGGCCCTCCAGGACCGGCTGGATATGCCCCAATCCCTCGAAGGGCACGTGGCGGAAGGCCAGAACGTGCATCAGGGGCGGTTCTGGGTCTGCTGCGCGACCTGGAAGTGGCTCAGGCTGTCGGCGTACCGCTGCACACCGCGGAACAGCGCTTCGGCCAGCCGCTGGCGGTAGTCGTTGCGCTTCAGCAGGGCCTCTTCGCGAGGATTGCTCAGGAAGCCGATCTCGGCCAGAACGGAGGGCATCTGGGCGCCGATCAGCACCACGAACGGCGCTTTTTTGACGCCCCGGTTGCGGTTGGCGGGAAACTCGCGCGAGGAAAAAGCGTAGAGGGCGCTTTGAATCCGGCTGGCGAACTCTTTGGACTCCTCGGCCTTGTCGTGCATGGTGATCTTCTGAACCATGTCGCGCAGCTCAAAAATGGATTCCCTGGCGGTGGCGTTTTCGCGCGCCGCCAAGTCCATGGCGTCCTTGGTATCGGCAAAATTCAGGTAATAGGTCTCCATGCCGGTGATCCGGGTGACCGGGGAAGAGTTGGCGTGAATGGAGAGGAAGAGGTCGGCTTTCTTCTCGTTGGCCAGGGCAGTGCGGCCCTCCAGCGGAATGAAGGTGTCGTCGGTGCGGGTGTAGATGACCTCCGCGCCCATTTTGTCTTCGATCAGCTTGCCGACGCGCTTGGCCACGTCCAGCACCAAGTCCTTTTCGACGAGGGTGGCGCCGCGGGTGCCCTCGTCGTGGCCGCCGTGGCCGGGGTCGATGACCACCCTGGAGATCTTCAAGCCCAGCTCCCGCACCAGCGAACTATCGCCGTTGGTGGTGTGGCGGGCCGCCCTACCGGTTTCGGCCAGGGTGTTGGCAACGGCGGGGGCGACCGGGGCCGGAGAGCCGGGTGAAGTATCGTAGCGCAAAGCTTTGCCGGTTTCCGAGGAATTCGCGGACGTGGAAGCCGGCGGCGCGGCTGCGGAAGACGGGGCGGAGGACGGAGTGGACGGCGGCGCGGAGGAGAACGGCGAGGGGGAGTCGTGGCGCGTGGCCGTGGAGCCATCGGCCGGTCCCGCGGGCGGAGCGACGGACGGGCGAGCCGTTGAATCGGTTGCCCCACCTGCGGCAGCGCTTTCAGACGTCCCCAGTTCGGAGGCTCCGTCGGAGGTTGCAGGCGGCTGGCCCAATTGGGTTTTGGAAGGCTCGGCTACGACCATTTCGGCGGAGGCCAGATCGGGCGGCGCAGCGACTGCTTTGGGCTGGCGCGTGGGAGGAAGCATGGGACCGCTGTTGGGCGGCTCCGGGGTAGCCTTGGGAGCCGCGGCCGGCGCGGTGGGCGGCGGCTTGGGCGGGGTGACCGGTGAGACCGGGGTGGCCGACCCGCCGGCCGACCGGACTTCGATCATCAGGCGATCGGGATTGGCCAGTTGGGTGGTGGTGACTTGCACCGAACCCGCCAGATCCAGCACGATACGCGTTACTCCGGGGGTGGTCTCGGCCACGCGCAGGCGCTTCACCCGCGGGTCATCCAGCGACTCGCTAAATAAAGGATGCTCACCGATGCGCGGGCGCGCGTTCATGATATCGAAATAGACGCGGTCGGGATTTTGCAGGCGATCGGTGTGGTATTTGAAATCGGCAGAGACCTCCACGGCCACACGGGTCACATCGCCCAGGGTCCAGTGGCGCACCGCGGTGACCGAGCGGACACCGCGATCCTGCGCTCCCATCAGGGTCATCGTGATCGCCAGTGCCGCCAGACGCTTCATAGCAAAGTCTTCATCGTGAGACGTACCGCACCGAGCCGTCGGCTTCGTGAATTTCGACGATGCGGGTGGTTTTGGGGGCCTCGGGTTTGCTGTCGGCCTTTGCCGCGGGCGATTTCGAGCGGGCCGCGGCGGTCTGCTTGCGAAGTTCGGTGGCGACCGATTGCACGTAGTTCACGGTCTCCGGGTAGGGCGGAATGTCGCCGTACTTGGCCACCGCGCCCTCGCCCGCGTTATAAGCCGCCAGCGCCAGGGCATAATTGCCGCCGTTTAGATCGAGCAGGTACTTCAGATAGCGCGCGCCGCCCTGAATGTTGTCCACCGGATTGAAAGAGTCGGCCACACCGAAACGGCGGGCGGTAGAAGGAATCAACTGCATCAATCCCTGGGCGCCTTTGGGCGAAACGGCGTTGGGATTGTAGTTGCTTTCGACCTTGATAACCGAATGGATGAGCGCGACCGGCAATTGCTGATCGGCGGCGATGCGGTCGACGGCTTCGTCCAGCGAAGCGGGGACGGCGGATGCCGGCGTGGTTTTCGGCTGGGCCGCGGGATCGAGGGGCTCGACCACCCGCGGGCTCACGGCGATTTCGGGCACAGCTTTGGGCGGCGGCACGGCGCGGGGCACAACGATCACACTGCGCACCAGTCTGCCGGTGCGCCGGTCGGGGCGGATCACCGTAGTGATGCGCTCTCCCCCGGCGTAGACCGTGGGCGAATCCGCAGCGAAAGCCGCCATCGCTGTCATCCCCCATAGTGTAAAACAAAACCGAATCAAAGTGTTTGCCCCCAGTCCTATTCGCATCCGCTGCGCCCTGCGTCCCGCCGCCGACACTACACCTGGAAGCCGCCCACCAGGGGACGGATGAACTACACGGGGTTCGCAGCCGGGACGCGGAGTGGACTCGAAACCCAATGTTATCATTTCTGTGTGAGTTGCGCGGGGTATCTGCTGGTGGGCGGAAGGAGTTCCCGCATGGGAAGCGACAAGGCCCTTTTGCCGTTCCACGGCGGGCCGCTGGGCCGTTCGCTGGCCGGCCTGGTAGAGCAGGCCGCCGGCAGCGTGGTACTGGTGGGCAACCCGCAACTGGGGCCGGTGGTTGGTTTTCCGGCGATTCCCGACCTTTATCCCGGTGAAGGCCCGCTGGGCGGCATCCTCACCGCGTTGCGGCACACCGGCGGCGACTGGAACCTGTTGGTGGCTTGCGATATGCCCGGACTTTCGGCCGAATTTCTGGCCGGCCTGGTGGACGCTGCCCGCCGCTCGGAAGCCGACGGATTGCTGCCCGTGGGTCCCGGCGGCCGCCCGGAACCCCTCTGCGCGGTGTACCATCGCCGGGCGAAAGATCCCCTGGAGCGCGCCTTCGCCCGCGGCGTGCGCAAGATTGTGGCCGCGCTGGACGAGCCAGGAATGGCCGTATGCCGGTGGCCCGTAACCGAAGCCGGTGTCTTTCAAAACGTCAACACCCCCGAGGATTGGGCCCCGTGGGCGACCCGCTATGCCGCAAAGTGATCCCTTTCCCCACTACATTGAGTTCCGGCACGTCTATAAGACGTTCGACCATCCGGTTTTGGTCGATTCCAACTTCCACGTCAATCCCGGCGAGACGGTGGCGATTATCGGCCGCAGCGGCGTGGGCAAATCGGTGACGCTCTCGCACATTATGGGCTTCCTGAAGCCCGACAGCGGCCGCATCATTGTGGCCCACGAAGACATTACCGATTTCCCGGAAACCGAACTGCGCCGCATCCGCCGCAAGGTGACCATGGTATTTCAATCGGGGGCCTTGTTCGATTCCATGACGGTGGCGGAGAATGTGCTGTTTTCGCTGGAGCTGCGCGAGGACTACGACGAGAAGAATAAGGAAGACGTGGTGAACGGGCTGCTGCACATGGTGGATATCTCCGAAGCCCGCGACGCCTATCCCTCGGACCTTTCGACCGGCTACAAACGCGCGGTGGCGATTGCCCGCGCCCTGGCGGCGCAGCCGCAATGCGTCCTGTACGACGAGCCGACCACCATGGTGGACCCCATCATGTCCGACCACCTGGGCGACCTGATGCTGCGCCTGAAGAGGCAATTGCGGCTGACTTCGGTGGTGGTGACCCACGATCTGGACCTTATGTATAAGGTTGCCGACCGGGTGGTCTTCCTGTTCGAAGGCGGAGTGATTTATTTCGGACCCACGGCCGACCTGGCCAAATCCGAGCATCCGCATATTCGCGAGTTTCTGGAAATGGACCGCGTGGTGAGGGTGTAAGGGGCGGCGCGGGGCGGGAGCTTACGAATGACTTCCGGCGGGTGCAACCGGCGCGCCCCGCCGGGCATCCCATCGGCATATGCGCACACGGAAACTGGGCAAAACGCCCCTGGACGTTCCGGTCATCACGCTGGGCGGCAACGTATTCGGCTGGACGGTGAGCGAAAGCGAATCGCCGCGCCTGCTGGACGCCGCTTTGGACGCGGGGCTGAACTTCATCGATACCGCCGACCTGTACTCCCGCTGGGTACCCGGCCACACGGGCGGCGAATCCGAAACCATCATTGGCAAGTGGCTGCATGCGAGCGGCAAGCGCGACCGGGTAATCGTGGCAACCAAGGTCGGGATGGACATGGGGGATGGCAAGGTGGGGCTGTCGCCGGCCTACATCGGGCGGGCCGTGGAAGGTTCTCTGCGCCGGCTGCAGACGGATCGCATTGACCTCTATCAATCGCACCAGGACGACGCCCAGACGCCTCTGGAAGAGACCCTGCGGACTTATGAGCGCCTGATCCAACAGGGGAAGGTGCGCTACATCGGGGCCTCCAATTATAAGGGTGGGCGTTTGCGGGAGGCCATGGAGACCTCGCGGCAGCACCACCTGCCCAGCTACCAGAGTTTGCAGCCACACTACAACCTGGTGGAGCGCGATCCCTACGAAACCGACCTGGCGCCGGTGGTGGCGGAGTACGGCTTGGGCGTGCTGCCTTATTTTTCGCTGGCTTCGGGCTTCCTGACCGGCAAATACCGCAGCGCCGCGGACCTCAAGGACAGGGCGCGCGGCGGCATGGTGGGCAAGTACCTGAACGAGCGCGGGCTGGCCGTGCTGGCGGCGCTGGACGAAGTGGCCGGCGAACACCATTCCAACCCGGCACGGGTGGCCCTGGCGTGGCTGATTGCGCAGCCCGGCATCACGTCGGCGATTGCCAGCGCCACGCGGGTGGAGCACCTGGCGGATCTTGCCGGAGCGGCCGATCTGACGCTGGATGCGGAGTCCATCGAAAAGCTGGATCGCGCCAGCGCGCCGGTGGCGGTGTAGGCACGCTCCAGACGCGGCGAGGGCAATTGTAGCCTGCCACACTGCGGCGCAGCGCGGCCGCCGGCGGTGGTGTTTTCGAGCGCCGCAGGCCGACGGCGGCCATGCTACCGTGTAGGGGTACCTCGATGCGAGTCTTCGGCATGCTCGCGTTCCTTTCGCTGGCGGCAGCGGCACAAACGCCGCGGGCCACCCTGGTGCAAGGGGTTCTGCTGGAGCGCGACAGCTCGCCTGGGCCGGGCGAGTTCAGCATCCGCGCCGAGACCAACGAGGTATTCCGCTTCCGCTTCGACAGCCAGACCTACGTGGTGCGCGACAGCCTGCTGACTACGGTGCCGGCGCTGAAACCGGGTGAAAACGTGGAGGTGATCTCGGACAGTCCGGATGGAACGGTGCTGCGCTACGCGCGGGACGTACACGTGATTGGCGAGGCTCCGCGGCCTGAGCGCCCGCGAGCCATTCCGGGAGCAGGGCGGCTGCTGACCGGGATGGATTCGATGGACTTCTTTCCCACGCTGCCCATCGGCAACCTGACGTTCGCGGGAGTGGTGTATCGCGTCACGGGCGAGCGGGTGGTGCTGCACACGCGGGTGGGCGACCTGCCCATTCTGCTGCGCCACGACACGCGCTATGTGGAGGATGGCGAAAACGTGGACAGCGCCTCGCTCAAACCGAATATGCGGGTCTTTATCCGGGGCGGGAAGGATATCTGGGACCAGGTGGAGGCCTACCAGGTGTATTGGGGCGAGATTCTGAAACCGCGGTAGGGGACTGGGCCTTGACCGTGCAGTAGACTTGGCACATGGTTCGTCAGATTGCGCCGGTGTTCTTCACGGTGGACATTCCCGCCACGCTCACCTATTACAAGGAGAAGCTTGGCTTCGAATGTCTCGGGACGTGGCAGGATCCGCCGGTCTACGCCATTGTGGCGCGCGACCGGCAGGTGATTCACTTCCGCTGCGCCGACCCGCCCAAGGCCAATCCGAACAAATACCGGGACGAACTGCTGGACGCATACCTGTTCGTCGAAGATGCCGATGCACTGCATGCCGAGTACGCAGCCCGAGGCGTAGAATTCACCCGAGGAGTTGCCAACATGCCGTGGCATTCGCGTGAGTTCGTGGTGAAGGACTGCGATGGCCGTTTGCTGGCTTTCGGCGCGAACCTGTAGTGTTCGCCTGCCGTCCCTTCGAGAGGACCGAGTTTGCAGGGGAGCGTTCGGGAATGGCCGGCAAGAGGGCGCGGAGGGCGCGGCGGAGACGGAGCGCGCGCAGGGATTGCGACAAGGGTTGGCTGGGGAGGGCACGCGGCGGCGGCGCGCTGGGTGGAATTGAGGAAATCGTCGAGGTTTGGCGGTATCTATCTGGTTCGGTGCGTTTCGTTGCGCTGGTTTACGGCGCTCATCGCGCCGGGACATGGGAACCGGTTCCGTAACCCGTCCGATCACGGCCTATTCTCTCCGCCCAGAGAGAACCTGCCGCTGCCGGTCCGCCTTCCGAAAGCTTGAATACGCATCCCAACCGGACTTTAAGGCCTCTGATCAGTTCAGGCGCCGGTACGTACTCTACGAAACGGGCTGCGCTCGGCGAGCGAGCAACCTTGTTTACAAGCTCACGGTAGCATGCGGGTTTGGGGGTTCCGGAGCAGTAAGTCTGTAAATGGTTGACAGGATTGAAAAGATTGTCGGCGACTTTTGCGAATCGGGTTTGGAGGTAACCGCGGCGCCTGGGCTATCGCGCGGCTTCTGACTGGGACCGATCGGCGGGACCACTTCTTTCCCGCACTACCCAACGGCAGCCTGATGTTTGCGGGGTGGGAGGGGTGGTTCGGTGCCGGGGAAGTCCGCGCGGGTGCAGGCGAATCCATCGCCGTTCGTTTTTTAAAACCCAATGGTATAGTAGGGCTTTGTGACGCCGCAAGCCGAATCTATTCTGGATCTTTTCCGGGCCACCGGGGCCTACTTACAGGGGCATTTCCGCCTCACCAGCGGATTGCACAGCGCGGAGTATTTGCAAAGCGCGCTGGTGTTGCAGCATCCGCGCGCGGCGGAAAGACTGGGCCAGTTGCTGGCGGAGCAGATTCGCCCCGCCACCCTCGGATTGGCGCCGCTGGTGGTATCGCCTGCCATCGGGGGCCTGATCATTGGACACGAGACCGCGCGCGCGCTGGGCGGGCGGCACATCTTCATGGAGCGCGATGCCGCCACCGGCAAGATGACCCTCCGGCGCGGCTTCACTGTGAAACCGGGAGACCGCGTGGTGGTGGTGGAGGACGTCATCACCACCGGCGGCACCACCAAAGACGTGATCGAAGTGGTGCGCCAGGCGGGTGGAGAAGTGCTGCGCGCGGCCTCGATTGTGGACCGCAGCGGCGGCCGCGCGGATGTGGGGGTGCCGCGGGTGGCGCTGCTCACCATGCAGGTGGCGGCGCATTTTCCGGCTGATTGCCCGCTGTGTGCCAAGGGCATTCCGGCAGTGAAGCCCGGTTCGCGCCCGGTCTGATGCGGCGCATCCGGATCGAGCTGGCATACGATGGAAGCGCATTTCACGGCTGGCAGGTGCAGCCCGGGTTACCCACCATTCAGGGCGCCCTGGAAGAGATTCTGAGCGGCATGGAGGGCCGGCCGGTACAAGTGGCTGGTTCGGGCCGCACGGACGCCGGCGTACATGCCCTGGCGCAGGTAGCGGCCTTCAGCATTGCCAACCCCATCCCCCTGCCGAATCTGCGCCGCGCGGTAAACCGGCTGCTGCCGCCGGCCATCCGGGTGCTCTCGGCCGAAGAGGTTGCCAGCGGCTTTCATCCGCGCTTCGACGCCACCGCCAAGACTTACGAATACCGGATCTGGCGGGGCGAGGTGTGCAGTCCTTTTGAGTGGCCGTTCGTGCACCATTATCCCTACCGGCTGGACGAGGAACGCATGATCCGGCTGGCGGCGGCGTTCGCGGGCGAGCACGATTTCACGGCCTTCGCGGCCACCGACGACCGCGACGCCGAAGGACATTCCAAGGTGCGGACGGTGTTTTCGTCGAGCCTGCAAGCGACACCTGGCCGCCTGGTCTACCGCGTTCGGGGCAGCGGCTTTCTCAAGCACATGGTGCGCAATCTGGTAGGGACGCTGATCGAGGCAGGGAAGGGCAACGTGGCCGATTTGGACCGGCTGCCCGACCGCTCCGGCCCGACGGCGCCCGCCAAGGGGCTGTTCCTGGTGAGCGTGGAATACGGCGAGCGTCCTTAGCCGCAGTAATCGATTGCCGCTTCGGCCAGAATCTCGGCCAGTTGGAACACCGATTCCAACTCCACCCACTCGCAATCCGCATGTGCACCCGTTCCGGTGACGCCGCAGACCACCGTCTCCGTGCCGGCCGCCTGCAGGAGCGCGGCGTCCATCCACGGAGTGTCGCCGATGTGTCTGGGGGGGCGCCCGCGCACTTTGGCCGCGGCACGGTCCACGGCCTGCACCACCGCCGACGTGGGCGCGGTTTCGAACGGATCGCGGGCGAAGAAGCACCGTACGGTGGCGTGAAAATCGGGGTCGGTACGGGCAATCCGGTCCACGATTGCCTGGAGCTCCGCCACCGCCTGGGCTTCCGTTTCGCCCGGCACGGTGCGCCGCTCGACCTGCACCGTGGATGACGCCGCGTAGGTGCTGAGGCCGGTGCCGCCGCTCAGCATGGCGGCGTGTAGCGAAGGCGGGCCCACCAGCGGGTGCGCAGGACGCGCGCGCAGTTCCCGCTCCAGCCCGCCCAGTTCCGCCAGGAAGCGGCCCATTTTCATGTTGGCGTCGATGCCCAGCTCGAACCGGCTGCCGTGCGCCGCACACCCCGCCACATCCATCTGGATCCACAGGTAGCCCTTGTGCGCCAGGCAGATTTCGAGAGCCGTCGGCTCGGTGACGATGGCCCCGTCCACATGCCCGCGCCGAATCAGGTCGCGCGTGCCGAGGCTACCGTACTCCTCATCCGCCACGGCCGCCACCAGCACGTCGCCGCGCAGGCGCACGCCGGCGTCGGCGAGTGCTTTGGCCGCGGCCATGCACGCCGCCAGGCTGCCCTTCATATCGAAGGAGCCGCGGCCGTAAACCTTGCCTTCGCGGATGGCGCCCGAAAACGGTTCGGCCATCCCCGGCACATCCACCGTATCGCAGTGCGCGTTGAGCATCAGGCTCCGCCCGCCGCCGGCGCCAGCCAGGCGCCCCAGCACGCTCATGCGTCCCGGCTCCGGCTCGTACATCTCGACCGCCAGCCCCGCGCCCCGCAGCGACTCCGCGATGTAGGCGGCAATCTCGCGTTCCCCCGGTGCGCCTGCCGCCAGGGAGGGATTGATGGAATTGATCTGAATCAGGCGAACCAGCGTTTGCCGGGTGTAATCGCGATCGATTTGCAAGTGCATTTTCTGCGTGCCCTCAGTGTCTTTCCAGAAACATCTCCAACCGACCCAAGCCGGACGCGGCGGTGCTGAAGACGCGGAGACATTCGCGGAGAAAACAGTTCGCCCACCTCTAAATCGCACGCTCCAGCGTGGCGATATCCACTAACCCATTGGCGCCGTAGAGGGCCGGCAGAAGCTTCTCCGCCGGGTACGAGCGCCGCAGCGCGGCCACCTTGCGGGTGCCCGCCCGGTATGCCGGCAGGTACATACGCCCCAGCAGCGGATGCCGTCCCCAGGCGCCGGAAAGCTTATCGGCGCGTTCCGGTGTCACCAGGAAATCGCGCCGCAGCGTCCCGGCTACCTCGGCTTGCGCCGCGCCCTCGCCCCAGGTTAAAAACGACGACTGGTTCTTGGCGTCATCCTGCAACAACGCCAGCAGCACGCCGATCTGCAGGTCGGGATCGGGCAACTCATCCACCTCGGTCACACCGTAAGCCATCAGGATGGCATTGTTGGCGATGCCCTCGAACAACGTCGCGGAGCGCGTGTTCATGGTCGCCACGGAAGCTTCGAAGCCTACCGCGCGGCGCCAGTAGAGGTCCTGTAAGTAGGCAAAAGTGGTGACGTGTCCGGGCACTACTTCGTGACTTACCAGTTGCAGAAACTCCGGGAGCGAAATATCCAGTGAGGCGTTGATCTCATAGGTGGCTTCATACTCGGGGCGGCCATCGGCGCGGCGCTTGCGCCCCAGGTAGTTCATGGACCCCGAGAACCA
>DATJRE010000311.1:0-4476 GCA_035505095.1 Bryobacteraceae bacterium
GCCAGGGCAGATTCTGCCGCCAGTTATAGTCGCCATGGGTGAAGAGCATCCGCGCGGTGCGCCAGGTATTCCGTGCGGCCTCCGCGGCGGCCTGCGGCGTTGAATAGGCACGCCATACCGAAAGCTGCGCGGTCCTTCCGAGGAAGGTACCCGGGTGGCCGGCGAAGTACACCGCCAGCGGAGCCGCCACCACTGCCGCCGCAGCGGTGAAGACCGCCGCGCGTTTCCAGCCCGTGCGCCGCAAAAGGAGGACCACCAGCAAAGGTGTAGCCCGGTAGGCGATATAGGTATAAAAGCCGAGTCCGTACACCGCTCCGGCCACGGCCAGCAGCCAAGGCCGGCGGCGCGCGGCCAGCAGCAGATACAGCGCCCAGGTAAGGAAGCACGGCGCGGCAATCGCCCGGAATGCCTCGCGGGAGAGCAGCATATGCCAGAAGCTGGTGGCCAGGAAGAAGGCCGCCAACAGGCCCACCGCGCCGTCATACAGCTCCGCGCCCAGCGCGGCCACGCCGGCCACCGTCAGGACGCCCAACAGCGCAGCCGGCAGACGCAGCGCCCATGCCTGGTTGCCGAAGCAGGCAATCGAAAGCGCTGCGAGGTTGATGTACAGCCCCTCACGGCCGTTATTCTCGGGATAGAAAACCTGGAAGCGGTGGGTTTCCAGGGCCTCCATGGCGTTGTTGCCGTTCATGGCCTCATCGGCGTACAAGCCCGGCGGAAGCTCGGGCAGGCGCCACAGGCGCAGGAACGCCGCCAGGGCCACCACCGCCGCGAAGGCCAGCATCCACCGGCGCTTCATGCGCTGCGAGCGGTCCGCGCGCCTTCGCGGCCCAACAGGGCCTGTTTGCGCTCCACGCCCCAGCGGTATCCGCCCAGCTCGCCCGAGCCGCGGATCACGCGATGGCAGGGAATCACCAGCGCGACGGTGTTAGAGGCGCAGGCGCGCGCCACCGCGCGGGCGGATTTGGGACTGCCAATCCCCGCCGCCACCTCGGCATACGACCGCACCTGGCCGTACGGAATGCCCTGCAGGTAATTCCAGACGCGGATTTGAAAGGCCGTGGCGCGAACAACCAACGGCAGGTCGAGTTGCGGGCGCTGCCCTTCCAGGTGCTGGCGCAGTTGCTCCATCCACTCGTGGAAGGCGGCGCGGCGCGAGTCGTCCATGGGCGCCAGTTGCGCCGCCGGATACTCGCCGTGCAGCGCCGCCGTGAGCGCCGCTTCGCTTGCGCCGAATTGCAGGAAGCAGAGGCCGCGGTCCGTGGCCCCCAGCATCATCAGCCCCAAAGGCGTGGTCGCCGAAGCGTAGCTGATGGCCATGCCCTCGCCGCCGCGGCGGTATTGGTTGGGCGTCATGCCCAGGCGCGTATCGGCGCGCTCGTAGACCCGGCTCGCAGACCCAAACCCGGCCGCGTACACCGCTTCGGTAACTTCCTGCGACTGCCGCAGCTCGCTCTTCAGCAGACGCATCCGGCAGGCCTCGCCGTATTCGCGCGGGGTCACCCCGACCACGGCTTTGAAGCGGCGCTGCAGATGGAAGCGGCTGATCCCGGCGCGGGCGGCCAGTTCAGCCAGGTCGGGGCGCCCGTCGGCATTCTCTTCGATGTAGCGGCACAAATCGCGGATCTGGCGGGCTTCGGCGCCGCCGGCGGTTTCGAGCGGATGGCAGCGCAGGCAGGGGCGCAGCCCGTCCTTCTCGGCTTCCTGGGAAGTCTCGTAAAAACGCATATTGCGGCGCAGGGCATGCCGCGAAGGGCAGGACGGACGGCAGTAAACGCCGGTGGTCACCACCCCGAAGAAAAAACGCCCATCCTGCCGGCGGTCGCGGGCCTGCACCGCTTTCCAGCATTGTTCCAAGTTCAGCATACTTACAGTCTGTGCTCCGGCGATTCGGGCCGCCATCCGGCGCTTGCTTTCGAATCCATAACCGTTTGGACGAGCGACCAGATGGCCGGCGTTTCGCGGTGCAACTCCAGCGCCGCCAGGGCCGCGGCGGAATCGGCCGGGCGCCCGTTGCGGTAGAGGTCCAGCAGAAACTCAATGGCGGCGGGCTGCCGGGAGGCGCTCAGGGCGCGCATCAGCACGCCGCGGAAATGCGGATCGCGCGCCGCGGCCAAGGCTTCGCGGAGCAGGTCGACGGCGGCCGGCAGGCGGCTGGCGCCCAGGGCCAGAGCCGCCTCTTCCCGCACTTCCTCTTTTCTGGATGGCAGAAATCCGGCCAGGAACGGCAGTGCTTCGGCGCCCTCCAGGTGCAGCAGCGAATCGAAAACCTGCCCTGTGACGGCGCTCTCCTCATCGCCCACGCGGGCTTTGAAACGCAGCAGGAGAGGCGCTTCGGGGCCTTCCATTTGGGCGATGGCGCGCACGGCCTCCAGCCGCACGGTGTGCTCGCGCTCGGTGGCGGCATCCACCAGGCAGCGCAGGACCTCCTCGCGGCGCAGGTCGCTGCAACTGGGCAGCGCCAGCAGGCAGATGCCGCGCAAGGTGATGGCGGCATCGGTCTCGCCAAGGTATCCCGGTTCCATTTGCACGTGCCGCGCGCCGCGCAGGAAGGGCGCCGATTCGCGGTAATCCAAGGTCACCAGCGCGGTGGCGATGGCGTTCTTGCCCCAGCACTGGCGGTCGCGTTCGACGGGCTTTTCCATCAGGCGATCGAAGGCCGCCAGCAGATCGGGCAGCAACTCGTCCACGTGCAGTTCGCCGGTGAGTTTGGCGGCCTTCGCCACCACCAGGTTGACCTTGTCCGCCAGCGCCTTGCGCAGCGCCGCCACCACGGCAGGGCTGAGGCCCGCGCGGCAGAGTTGCGCCAGGCTTTCGATTTCGTCCTCGATTTTGCGGTGCGCCAAGCCCTACTCTAACCTTTCCCCCAAGCCGCCGTCTCACCGTCATGGGCACACTCTTGCAGAATTTTCGCTTCGGTCTGCGGGTGCTCGCCAAAAACCCTACCTTCACGGCCGCGGCGGTGCTCTGCCTGGCGCTCGGCATCGGCGCAACTACGGCCATTTTTAGCGTGGTGGATGCCGTGCTGCTGCGGCCTCTGCCCTATGCGCAGTCGGCGCGGCTGGTGCGCGTCTTCACCGAGTTCCCCACCTTCCCCAACGGCGGCCTGCGGCACTTCTGGTTCTCCGCGCCCGAATACCTGGACCTGAAACGCGACACCCGTTCATGGGACGACTTACAGGCCTGGGTCGAGCAAGGCGTCAATCTGGCCGGCGCCAGCGAGCCAGTGCGCGCCCAGGCGGCCTTTGTCACCGGCGGATTGCTGCCGATGCTGGGAATCGCCCCTCTGCTGGGCCGCAGCTTCGCACCCGAAGACGACCGGCCCAACGTGCCCCGCACCACCGTGCTCTCCTACGGCCTCTGGCAACGCGGATACGGCGGCGATGCCTCCATCCTGGGCCGCGATATCCGCCTCAATGGCAACCCTTGCACGGTAATCGGTGTCATGCCCGCGTCGTTCCGTTTTCCGCCGGGCGAAACCGACCCAGCGGAGATGTGGGTGCCGCTCCAGATCGATCCCGCGAAACCCGGCGGCAGCGGCAACCATTACCTCTCGGTTCTCGGGCGTCTTCATCCGGGCATCAACCTGCCCCAGGCGCAAGGCGAAATGGATCGCTACGTGGTCCACATGGGCCAGATCGCCAGTCCGCACACCCACAGCTTCGATCCCAGATTTCACACCATCGTGCTGGACGGCTTCCAGGATGAGGTGGTGCACAGCGTCCGGCGCGCCATGCTGGTTCTGCTGGGCGCGGTGATCTTCGTGCTGCTGATCGCCTGCGTCAATGTGGCCAACCTGCTGCTGGCCCGCTCGGAAGCCCGGCGCCGCGAAATTGCCGTCCGCGCGGCGATAGGCGCCGGCACCGGCCGTCTGCTGGGACAGTTCGTAGCGGAAGGCATTCTGCTCTCGCTCGCGGGCGCCGTCCTGGGAGTGCTGCTGGCATTCGGCGGACTGCGCCTGCTGGCCGCCACCAACGCGGGCAGCATCCCGCGCGCCGGCGAAATCGCCATCGATTGGCAGGTGCTGCTTTTCACCCTGGGCGTTTCGCTCACTACCGGCATGGTGTTCGGCCTCGCGCCCATCATGCACATGCGCCCCGGCATGCTCAACGAGATTCTGAAATCCGCCGTGGGCCGCACCACCGCGGGCGCTGCCGCCAACCGCTTTCGCGCGGTGCTGGTGATTGGCGAACTGGCCCTGGCGCTGGTGCTGCTGATCGGCTCCGGCCTGATGGTGAAGGCCTTCTGGAAATTGCAGCAGGTGAATGCCGGCATCGAGCCGGACAACCTGCTCACCCTGCGCCTCTCGCTGCCCTCCACCGCCTATCGCGATGGCCCTGCCCGCGCGGCCTTTTACGCGGCGCTGGTGGCGCGCATCGGATCGCTTCCCGGGGTGATTTCGGCGGCGGCGGCCAACGAGCTTCCGCCCTCCCGCCAGATCGACGCGAACGACACCGCGATCGAAGGCTTCGTCCC
>DATJRE010000312.1:0-3146 GCA_035505095.1 Bryobacteraceae bacterium
TTGTACGGTTTGTCGGGATCGGTGGTGTACGGCACTTCCCGCTCATCCACCCACTGGTTGGCGTTGAACTCGTTGGCCTGGTAGATGTGCGGATGCCGCCCGGGTTCGCCGAAACCGCGGTATGACAATTCGTACACCGGCTTGGCGACGCGGTCGCGCTGGTAATCCGCCTGCGGCCCGGCGTTCAGCATCAAACACGAAATGCCTTTCGCGGTGAGAATGTTGGCGGCCATTCCGCCGGAGTGCCCGGAACCCACAATCAGAACGTCGTAGTCTTCTTTGGCCATGCCTTAAGCCCTCACCACCGGATCGATGGGCAGCCAGTACAATCCCGCACCGCCTCCAAAGCCACGGCCGCCGCGGCGTCCCCGGGAAGCTGCCGAACCGGCCCACTCGCGCGAATTCTGGGTGGCCGTGCGGAAATCGCGATGCGCCTGCGCGATGAAATGCCGCAGCGGATCTTTCGGCAGATCCTCCGACCACGGAATCACCACCAGCAGCGGCCGCACGATGGCGTCTGCCTGGGTGGCGTCCAAGCC
The DNA here is from genome assembly GCA_035505095.1 of Bryobacteraceae bacterium. Lineage (GTDB taxonomy): Bacteria > Acidobacteriota > Terriglobia > Bryobacterales > Bryobacteraceae > JOPF133. The sequence continues at coordinate 540 of DATJRE010000312.1, forward strand.
GGCGAAGAGCTTCTTGTATTTCTTCTTGGATTGCCCGTTCAGCGCGTCCAGCCCTTCGCGATAGAGCGCCTGCCGGTCGGCCGGCGAAACCCCGATCAGGAAATCGAGAAACTCCGGCGCGCCCGCCTCCTCAGACCCCGGATGCCCGTCCATGGGCGGCTGCAGCAGCTTGCCCAGCGCTTGTAATGCCGCGAACTGATCGGCCGTGAAAAACGTCGGCGCCGCCGGATCGGCGGTGAGATCCACCTCGGTGGTCTCCAGCAGCCGAACTTCCTGGCCCCCACGAAATCCGCCGCCGCGCCCCGGTCCTGCTCCTGGCGGCGCCCCTCCAGCCGGTGGATTACCCGGCGCTGGTGCCCGCTGTGCGGTCTGTTGTGCCGCCAATGGCGCGGCAGCGGCCGGCGCCGCCGCGATAGCCTGAAGAAAGCGTCTGCGCTTCATAGGTCCCTCTGAGTAGGTTCTCCCAAATTATACTCCGATCGACGGACCCGCCCATTCGCGAGGCCTCGGCGGGCCCGGCAAGCCCTTTGAGCTCTGACGCTGGGGGTGCCCTCGGGGCCCTGCCGCGCGGAGGAAAGTTCAGTCCTGTCGCCGAAGCTCACGCATCAAGGCGATGTCGTCGAGTATACGAATCCCGTGGGCTGTGCATACGCGCTGCACGTTTTCGTGACGAAAGGCTTCATCGCGAGTACAAAGGACATCGGCGTGGCCGGCGATGGCCGTTTGCAAGATCGGGTCGTCGTCGGGGTCACTCACAATGGGCGACGCGGGCGTGCCCGGTTCAACCACAATACCGGCGGCCTCAAGAAACACAAGGTATTGATTGATCATCTCCTTCGGCATGGGCCACCGGGCCTGAACGTGGGGATACGCGAGCACGCGCCCCACTTCAATCAGAATTGCAGCCGACAGGATCAGGGTGTGTGGCCCTGCTACGACGGTGAGAAGGATGTCGCGGGCAAGACCCTGTGGTGAAACCTTGGGATTGGCGCGGATAAGGATGTTGGTATCGAGAACAATCCTCACGGATGCCAAGTGCGATGCGGCCGGATGTGCCGCAGTGCGTCCTCAAGGGCGGCCTCCATTTGCCCGGGCGTAGTCTCCGGGGCAACCTGGGAGGCCATCTTGTCCAGGTGATGCTCCAGATTCACAGCGTCGCGCCGATGCTGGCGTTCCAAAGCGTTCGCGACGATCTGGGCCAGGTAGCGTTCCGCCGGCATTTGAGCCGCACGCGCCTGCGCTTCCAGCGAGGCTGCGTCCCGGTCCGACAGGTCAATGGTCAGGTGCATAGGGTTTCTGTTTTAAGGGTAGCGCGCTCGTATGCCCACGGGCGCTGGAAGAATCACTCCACGCCCCAAACCCCGCTCCCCCGTCTGATAAAATCGTTTGCATCGTCGGCCGCCGCCACGGCGGCGTCTCGAGGTTCGTCCATGCGATTCGGAGTCACGGGTTCCTGGTTGGTCCTTCAGTGGTTGTGTGCTTCGGCGCTCGCCGCTCAATCCGCGCCCCTCCCGGGCAAAGGCCTCGCCCAGCATCCGTTTCTCTATTGTGGCGAATGGCAGCACCGCGGCCAGTCCGAGCAGACCATCTACGTGGTCCGCGGTGGCAAGGTCACTTGGTCGTATTCCGTCTCCGCCAAGGACGAACTCGGCGATTGCACCATGCTCTCCAACGGCGACATCGTTTTCTCGCGCCGCTCCGGCGCCAGCGAGGTCACCCCCGACAAGCGCATCGTCTGGAATTACGTCGCTCCGCCCGGCACCGAAGTCCACACCGCCTACCCCATGGATAACGAGCACATCCTGGTCATGCAGAATGGCGACCCCGCCAAGCTGCTCGTCATCCACAAAACATTCGAGGACCCCGCCGGGGAAATCGAACGCGAGCTAACCATCGAAACAGCCGCTCCCTCTTCGCCCCATGGCCAGTTCCGCCACGTCCGCATGACCCCCGACGGCACCTTCCTGGTGGCCCACATGGACCTCAACCGGGTGGTGGAATACTCCCCCGATGGCAAGCCGCTGTGGTCCGTGGACGCCGCTTCCCCGTGGGCCGCCGTGCGCCTCAAAAACGGCCACACGCTCATCAGCGGCAACCAGAACGGCTACGTCCGCGAGGTGGATAAAGCCGGCAAGACCGTCTGGGAGATCGATAAGAACGACCTGCCCGGTATCCCGCTCTACACCGTCCAGGAGGTTTCCCGCCTGGCCAACGGCAACACCCTCATCAACAATTGGCCCGGCAGTCTCCCCGAAGACCAGTGGGCCGGCACGGTGCAGCTCATCGAAGTCACGCCCGACAAAAAAGTGGTCTGGGCGCTGCAGGATTGGAAGGATCTCGGCCCGCCCTCCTCTACCCAACTGCTGGATGAACCCGGCACTCCCGAGAAGGATGAATTGCAGCGTTAAGCCCTTACCGGAACAGCAGCGGGCTGTACTCCGCCAGGAATTTCCGCCAGACGGTGTCATTGTGTACCCCGTCAATGGCCAGGAAGGTGTGCCGGACCTGGTACCGCTCCAGCAAATCCGCTAAATTCTTCGACCGCGGAAATAGCGAGTCCTGCCGCCCGCACCCGATCCACAGCACCTTCAGTTTCGCGTTGGTGCC
>DATJRE010000313.1:0-10315 GCA_035505095.1 Bryobacteraceae bacterium
CAGACATCTCTCTAATCGGCCGAAGTGCAGAAAAGCCTTAGCCGGGTAATTCCCTGTCGGGTAATTCCCTGATGGCCGGCCCTTGCGGCGGCTTCCGAACGGCCCGGTTCCGGCGGCGGTACAGCAGCACCTCCACCAGGAACTCGTCGCGAATCGGGGCGGCCTCGGCGGCGCTTTTGAAGGACCAGTCGTAGAATCCGCGCCCGGACTTGGCGCCCAGGTCGCCGCGGCGCACCGAGCCGCGGAAATACTCCGCGGGCGGGTGGCTCATTAAAGAGGTCGGGCGCCACATACTCCTCCACTCGCAGGCCCAAGTCTAGCCCCACCGTATCCTGGTGTTCCAGAATGCCGTAGGCGGGCAGGCGCAGGCCGAAGCCGTTCCTGGCCCCCGTATCCACATCATCGGCCGTGGCGATAGCCCCGGCGACGATACTGGCGGCTTCGCGATCCTGCCGCGCCACCACGGGCGTCTTGCCGCAGGCGGCCAGCAACTCGCGCTGCCTCCGCCGCCGGGCGCGCGGTCCTGGCGCCCATTACGATTTCCACCAGCGGCATGAGGTGCGGCGGGTTCCAGAAATGGGTGATGAGAACTCGCTCGGGATGCATACAGGCGCCGGCGATGGCGGTGATGCTTCGGGGCCGGACTCCACTACCGGGTCCGCGGCGGCAACGCTTTGTTCGAAGGAGTCGCTCGCAGCCGACGGGCTGTCCGCGCGCTCAGCCTCGGCGGGCTTCGGCCAAGCCGGAACTGGCCAGGAAACGCGCCTGCGCCCGCGCCAGCGTGAGGGCGATTCCGGGGCCCATCATGCCGGTTCCAATCACTACGCCACACCGAAAAGGCACGGTGGCGCGCAATTCCGTTTCGGGCACACCTTTAATCCAATACCACGCCATGCTTGCCGACCCGCCGTTTTTTTGGAGAAGCAGGCTTACCACTGCGGCAATTTGTGGAACAATATGGCTTGACTACCTATGCGTATACGAGTGCTGGGCATCGTGCTGGCCGGCGGGAAGGGTACCCGGCTGTACCCGCTTACCAAGGAACGCGCTAAGCCGGCGGTTCCCTTTGGCGGCAAATATCGCATTATCGATTTCGTACTCAGTAATTTCATCAACTCCGGCATCTACTCGGTCTATGTGCTGACGCAGTTCCGCAGCCAGTCGCTGTTGCAGCACATCAGCGAGGGATGGCAGTTCGGCGGCCTGCTAAAGTCGCAATTCATCATCCCCGTGCCGGCCCAGATGCGCTCCGCCGGCGAGACCTGGTACCAGGGCACCGCGGACGCGATTTTCCAGAACCGTAACCTGATCGAGCAATCCGACCCGCACGTGGTGGCGATCTTCGGCGGCGACCACATCTACCGCATGAACGTTATGAGCATGATCGAGTACCACGTGCAGAAGAGCGCCGAGGTGACCGTGGCCGCGATCCCCGTACATCGCCGCCACGCCGCCGAGTTCGGCGTCATCGAGGTCTCCGACGACGGGCACATTCTGGCGTTCCACGAGAAGAATCCCGAGGCGCCGACCATGCCCGGCGACGGCGAGCGCGTGCTGGCTTCCATGGGCAATTACACCTTCTCCACGCGCACCCTGCTGCGGCTGCTGCACGACGACGCCGACGACCCGAACAGCAACCACGATTTCGGCCGCGATATTTTGCCCCGCCTGGCCGGCAAATCGGAGATGTACGCCTACGATTTTCAGACTAACCGGATTCCCGGCGAGCCGCCCGACGCGGTTCCCTACTGGCGCGATGTGGGCACCATCGACGCCTACTACGAAGCCAATATGGACCTGCGGGCGGTGAGCCCCGCGTTGAACCTGTTCAACCGCGATTGGCCGCTGCGGACCACCAGCTATCCCGACCCGCCGGCCAAATTCACCTTCGACGAAGAGAACCGCCGCGGGCAGTCGATCGACTCGATTGTTTCGGGCGGCTGCATTCTTTCAGGCGGCGTGGTGCGCAATTCGGTGCTGGGCCGCGGTGTGCGGGTGCATGCCGGCGCGCTGGTAGAGGAGTCGGTGATCCTCGACAATTGCGACATCGGGCGGCGCGCCAAGCTGCGGCGGACCATCCTGGATAAGAACGTGCGGGTGCCCGAGGACGCCACTATCGGTTACGATCTGGAACGCGACCGGGCGCATCACTACGTGACCGAAAGCGGCATCGTGGTGGTGGCCGGCAACCGCAGCCCGGTGGAGATCGCGGCGCTGGTGGTGTAGGGTGGGTCCGCTTCACCGCGGAGCCGCAGAGAGCACGGAGAACACGCGGAGAAGAAACCTGAGAGTTCCGCCTCTCCACGGCGACGCCATTCCGGCTATGCGGCGGGCAGGATGCTGTAAAGAAGCCTCCGATTCCCTGCGGAGGCGCGGAGAACCACCTCGGCAACGCAGAGAGGAACTCTTGTTTTTCTCTTCGCGTTTGCTTGGTCCTTTCCGCGCCGCTGCGGTGAATGGGAGCAGGACACGAGACCATGGGACACCAGATCCTCACCTGGATCACGCATTACGGCTACGGGGCTATTTTCTGCCTCCTGGCGCTGGGCATTGTGGGCCTGCCTGCGCCCGATGAAACGCTGCTGGCGTTCAGCGGGTACCTGGTCTCGCGGGGAACGTTCATCCTGCCGTTGGCCCTGGCTGCGGCGATGGCGGGCAGCATCTGCGGCATCACCATCAGCTACTGGCTGGGGCGCACCTTCGGCCTGGCGCTCATCCATCGCTACGGGCGCTACGTGCGGATCACCGAAGAGCACGTCAACCACGCGCACGCCTGGTTCCAGCGCGTGGGCCACTGGGGCTTGACCTTTGGCTACTTTGTTCCCGGCGTGCGCCACCTGACGGCCTATGCCGCCGGCATGAGCGGCCTGGAAGCGCGGCCGTTCGCCCTGTTTGCCTATAGTGGCGCCTGCCTGTGGGTGTGCACCTTCGTCAGCCTGGGCTATTTCCTGGGAGACCGCTGGGAAGGGGTGGAACAAAACATCCACCGTTACCTGCTGTGGGCCACCCTGGCGGCGGTTATCGCGCTGGCGGGCTGGCTGGTGTGGCGGAAACTTCGCCGGGCGCCAGGTAAGTCAGCGCCAGGGCGGTAAGCACCACTACTCCGCAGCCCAGCGCGTTGTACCACAGGTACGACATGCCGGTTCGAAAGAAGGCCCAGAACACCGACGCCTCGCCCGCCAGCATGCCCCAGAAAACCGCCGTCCCGCGCACCCGGCGGAAGCCCAAAGCTACCACGAAGCATCCCAGCAGCGAGCCGTAGAACAGCGACCCGACTACATTCACCGCCACTATCAGCGACCCCAGCTTTTTGCCCCATCCGGCGAACGCCACCGCATAGACTCCCCAGAACAAGGTGGCCCAGCGCGAGGCCATTAGATAATGATGGTCCGATTGGCCGCGGCGGAAGTGCCGCTTATACAGGTCCACCACCGAGACGGTGGCCAGCGAATTGATCTCGCCCGAGCTGGCCGACATGGTGGCGGCGAAAATCACCGCGATCACCAGCCCCACCAAGCCGGCGGGCAGATAGCGGGTCACGAACGACAGGAAGATATAGTTGGTGTCGTGGAAGTCCTTCTCACCGCCCATTAGTGTGACCAGGCGCGAGGCGCGGTCGCGGGTATTGTCCATCTGCCGCTGGGCGGCGCGATAGTCGGCGATGCGGCTGCGCTCGCCCGCGGAATCGCCCGCGTGGTGCGCGGCGGCCACCGCCAGGGCCGATTCGCGGCGGGCATCGAAGGCGCGCTGGTATTCGCCGGCCAGCCCCTGGTATTCGGGGGCGGATTGGATCCGGCTCAGCTCCGCATGCTGAAACAGCATGGGCGGCTGGATGAAGAGGTAGAACACGAACACCATTGCCCCGATGAACAGAATGAAAAACTGCATGGGAATTTTGGCGATGGCGTTGAACAGCAGGCTGAGACGGCTTTCCGCAATCGACCGGCCCGTGAGGTAGCGCTGCACCTGCGATTGGTCGCATCCGAAATACGAAAGGAAGAGAAAGGTGCTGCCGATGAGACCGCTCCACAAATTGAAACGGTCGTTCCAGTCGAAGTGCGTGGTCACCGCGTTCAGCCGCCCGGCGGCACCCGCCAGGTACACCGCGTCGGAGAAGGAGACCGAAGAAGGCAGCAGCACAATCACCGTGACCAGAGCCACGATCAGGCCCAGAAAGATCACGCACATCTGCTGGACGTCCGACCAGGTGACGGCCTTGATGCCGCCCAGCACGGTATAAGTCACCACCACCGCGCCCATGAAAAAGGTGGTCAGCCGTTCGGGCCATCCCAGAATGATGGAAAGCACGATGGCGGGCGCGTAAATCGTGAGGCCCGCGGAAAGGCCGCGCTGGCAGAGAAAGATCACGCTGGCCAGGGTGCGGGTCTTCGAATCGAAGCGCTTTTCCAGGTACTCATACGCCGTGTAGACACGCGTGCGGTGAAAGATGGGCACCACCGTCGCGCAGATGATTACCATGGCGATGGGCAATCCGAAATAGGCCTGCACGAAGCGCATGCCATCGGCATAGGATTGGCCAGTGGTGGAGATGAAGGTGATGGCGCTGGCCTGCGTGGCCATGATCGAGAGCGCCATGGCGTACCACGGCATGGTCTTGCCGGCCAGCAGGTAGCGGTCCACCGTGTTGCTGCCGCGGCTGCGGTAGAGGCCGTAAGAGACGATCGAGACCAGCGAGGCGACCAGGACAATCCAGTCGACCGGTCTCATCGGTAGGCCCGCGTGAAGAGATAGAAGATGACGATCACCGCCACCAGGTACAGCAGCACCCCGATATAGACGCGGCGCCAGGTCCCCAAAAAGGGAGGTGGTTCGTCCGGGACGGGCTGGCTTGGCGGCTGCGGCATGTTGGGAGTTTAGCATGCCGGGAAGGGCGCTCTGCCTGTCCTATGCGATGCCGCATGTTACCCTGAGGAAAACCGCTCCTCCCAATTATGAAAATCGAATCTACTGCCGGCGAGAAGTTCCAGAAGCTTGTCGAGATCATGGCGCGCCTGCGCGCTCCGGGCGGGTGCCCGTGGGACCGCGAACAGACTTTCGATTCCATCAAGCCTTACACGCTGGAAGAGACCTACGAAGTGCTGGACGCCATTGACCGCCGCGACTGGCCGGGCCTGGCCGAGGAACTGGGCGACTTTCTGCTGCAGGCGGTCTTCTACGGGGAGATTGCCGCCGAAGAGGGCCGCTTCTCGATCGGCGACACGCTCGACGCCATCAACGCCAAGCTCATCCGCCGCCATCCGCACGTGTTCGGCGACGAGACCGCGCGCACGGCGGAAGATGTGAAGCGCATCTGGGGCGAGGTAAAGACCGCCGAGAAGCAAAAGCAGGGCAGGGAAGGCGGACTGCTGGATTCGGCGCCGCGCGCCGTGCCGGCCCTGGTAGAGGCGCAGCAGATCACTTCGCGCGCCGCCGGCGTGGGTTTCGACTGGCAGAATGCCGAACAGGTGATCGCCAAGCTGGATGAAGAACTGGCCGAGTTCGCAGAGGCTCGCCGCTCAGGCTCGCGCGCCGAACTGGAGGATGAACTGGGCGACATGCTCTTCGTGCTGGTGAACCTGGCGCGCTTCGTCAAGGTGGATGCCGAGCAGGCCCTGCGCAAGACCAATGCCAAGTTCCGCGCGCGCTTCGGCCACATTGAGCGGCGCCTGGCGGAGCAGGGAAAACGCCTGGAAGATACCGCCATCGACGAAATGGAAGAACTTTGGGAGGAGGCCAAGAGAGGAACCCCACGCACCGATGATTGAATTCCGGCAGTTATTCGCGCTTTCCGAGTTGGAAGAGGTCTTGCAGTTACAGCAGACTATCTGGAGCTTCGCCGATATCGAGCTGCTTCCCCTGCGGTTTCTGGTGGTAGTTACCAGGATCGGCGGACACGTATTCGGTGCTTACGATGGCGCCAAGATGGCGGGCTTCTGCTTCGCTATTCCGGGAATCAAACCGGGAGGCATGACTTACCTGCACAGCCATATGTTGGGGGTTTTGCCGGCTTACCGCAATGAGGGCCTCGGGCGGCGTTTGAAACTCAGGCAGCGCGATGAAGCGCTCAGCCGCGGCATCCGCCTGATCGAGTGGACGTTCGACCCCATGGAGCTGAAAAACGCCTTCCTCAATATCGAAAAACTGGGCGCCATCGTACGCCGCTACACCGAAAATTCGTACGGCGTAACCGCCAGCCCGCTGCACGGAGGCCTTCCCACGGACCGCTGCACGGCCGAGTGGTGGATCGATTCGGAGCGCGTGCGGTCGGTGCTGGCGGGCGAACCGCTGGCCCACGCGGCGGCCGAAAGCGTGGCTTACCCGGCGGATATTGCCAAAATCCGCCAGGAAGATCCTGCGCGCGCGCGCCAGATTCAACAATCCAACGGGCAGAAACTCCGGGACGCTTTCTCGCGCGGCCTGGCAGTTACCGGATTTGTGCGCGGCGAAACCGAAGGGACTTACTTACTGGAGCCTTGGCAATGAAACTGGAACGGATTACCCTGCGGCAAATCCGCATGCCCCTGGTGCATTTCTTCGAAACCAGCTTTTCCCGCACTTACGAGCGCAACATCATCCTGGTGGAGGTGGAAAGCGAAGGCGCCGCCGGCTGGGGTGAAGTTACCGCGGGGGAGAACCCGTTTTACAACGAAGAGTGGACCGAATCGGCCTGGCTGATCCTGCGCCAGTATGTGGCGCCGCGGGTCTTGGGCCGCGACTTACAGAGCGCCGCGGACGTGGCGCCCCTCACGGCACACATCCGCGGCCACCGCATGGCCCGCGGCGGCCTGGAGACGGCCGTATGGGACCTGGAAGCGCGCCGCGCCTCAGTGCCCCTCTGGAAGCAGATCGGCGGTGGCGCGCGCCGCGAAATCCCCTGCGGGGTCTCCATCGGCATTCAGGATTCGGTGGAGCAGCTCCTGGAAAAAATCGCCCACGAGCTGGCCGATGGCTATCAGCGCATCAAGATCAAAATCAAGCCGGGCTGGGATGTGGACGTAGTGCGCCGCGTGCGCGAGCGCTTTCCTTCCATCAAGCTGATGGCCGACGCCAACTCGGCCTATACCTTGGCCGATGCGGCCCACCTGCGCAAGCTGGACGACTATTACCTGATGATGATCGAGCAGCCGCTGGCCCATGACGACATCATCGATCACGCCGAACTGCAAACCCAGTTGCAAACCCCCATCTGCCTGGATGAATGCATTCGCTCGGCGCACCACGCCGCCCAGGCGGTGAAACTCCGCGCCTGCGGCATCATCAATATTAAATTGGGGCGCGTGGGCGGATTTGCCGAGGCTCGCAAGGTTCACGATGTGGCACAGGCCGCCGGAATCCCGGTATGGTGCGGGGGCATGCTGGAAGCCGGCGTGGGGCGGGCGCATAACATCGCGCTCTCCACGCTGCCGAATTTCGTGCTGCCGGGCGATGTTTCGGCCAGCCAGCGCTACTGGAAGCGCGACATCATTCAGCCGCCGGTGGAAACCACCCCGCGGGGCACCATCGAAGTTTCCGATGCGCCCGGTTTCGGTTACGCGCTCGACCGCGAGTATCTGCGCGGGATCACGGTGCGGGAGGAAACTGTAAGTTGAACGCTCTTGTCCCGCTGCTGCGCGACAACCGCAATTACCGCTACACGTGGATCGGGCAGGTGGTTAGCGAGATCGGCGACCACTTCAATAACATCGCCGTCTTCAGCCTGGCGGTGGCCCACACCAGGTCCGGCCTGGTGGTGAGCGGCGTGATGCTCTCGCGCGCCATCCCAGCGATCCTGGTGGGACCGCTGGCGGGAATCGTGCTCGACCGCCTCAACCGCAAATGGGTGATGGTGGCGAGCGACATGGTGCGCGCCGTGGTGGCGGCCCTTTTTATCCTCACGGTACACCGTCACGATACCTGGCTGCTGTACGCCCTGAGCGCCCTGCTGATGGCGGCCTCGCCTTTTTTCACCGCCGGCCGCGCAGCCATTCTACCCTCCATCGCCACCCAGGAAGAGCTGCACACCGCCAATTCGCTGACCCAGACCACCGCCTGGACCACCCTTGCCATCGGCACTTTCCTGGGCGGCACCAGCGTCATGCAATTCGGCTACGGGTGGGCCTTCGCTGGCAACGCCGCGTCGTTCCTGGTTTCGGCGCTGTGCATTTCGCGCTTGTTCCTGCCGGGTGTTGGATTCCGCGCGCCGCGCAAGGCCGCCGCCTCGGACAAAGTCCAGCCTTGGCACGAGTACGCCGAGGGCCTGCGGTATATGCGCAGCGTGCCGCTGGTGATGGGCCTGCTGATGGTCAACATCGGCTGGGCCACCGGTGGAGGCGCCGCGCAGGTGCTGTTTACGGTGTTCGGCGAGCTGGTCTTCAACCGCGGACCGGCCGGCCTGGGGATGGTTTGGGGGTTTGCCGGCGTCGGGCTGCTCTGCGGAGGCGTGGTGGCTTATACCATCGGCCGGCGCCTGAGCTTCACCAATTACAAACGGACTATCTCCATCTGTTACATTGTGCACGGCGGATCCTATATCCTGTTTAGCCAGGCGCGCAGTTTCACCTGGGCGCTGGTGTTTATTGCTTTATCGCGCGCTGGGGTGGGGGTCAGCTCGGTGTTGAATATGTGGCAGTTGATGCGCATCGTCCCGAATGGCCTGCGCGGCCGGGTGTTTTCGACCATGGATAGCGTGCAATGGTGTGTGATGCTGTTGTCGATGGCCGCGGCCGGAGTAGCGTCCACCTATTGGGACCCCCGGACTATCGGCGCGGCTGCCGGCGCGCTCAGTTCGACCACCGCAATCTTCTGGGCCTGGGCGAACCTGACCGGCCGATTGCCCGCTGCCGCGCACCAGGTCTCAACCCAGGAACAGGCCGAAGCCGCCGTAGGTTAAAAGGGAAATATGTCTTTTTATCAGCGTTCATCAGCGTTTATCAGCGGCCAATATTCTCTCTGTCGCCTGAACGAATCAGCCGCTGATGAACGCTGATGAACGCTGATAAGACTGTAAGCCGTCCCAAAGGAGCATCCCCCTTGTCTGAGAAAGTAGTCCTCATCACCGGAGCAGCCAAGCGCATCGGGCGGGGCATCGCCCTGCGCCTCCACAAGGAAGGCTACGCGGTCGCCATCCACTATGGCCGCTCTGAATCGGCCGCCCGCGAGACGGCCGCGGCCTGCGGAGGCGCTCCCATATTCCAGGCCAACCTCGAGAGCGTCCCCGAAATCATCCGCATGTTCGCCGAGGTCGAAGCGCGCCTCGGCCGCCTGGATGGCCTCGTCAACAACGCCGCCCGCTTCTCCGCCTTCGACCCCCTCGCCATCACCGAGCGCGATTGGGACTTCATCCACTCGGTCAATCTCAAAGCTGTGTTCTTCTGCTGCCAGCAAGGCGCCCGGCTCATGCGCCTCTCGGGCGGAGGCCGCATTGTCAATATCAGCTCACTGGGCGGCATCCGTCCCTGGGCCGACCATGCCCACTACTGCGCCTCCAAGGCCGGCGTCATCATGCTGACGCGCGCGCTGGCGAAAGCCTTCGCTCCGCAAATCACCGTGAATTCGGTGGCTCCCGGGGTGATTCCTTTCGACGACATCGACGCCCAGGGCCGTTCGATGATCGCGGCGACCCCTGCCGGCCGCGGAGGCACGCCCGACGAAATCGCCGGAGCCGTGCTCTATTTCCTCCAGGCCACCAACTTCGTGACCGGCCAATTGCTCGCTGTAGATGGCGGCCTGAGCCAACGGTGACATTGGCCGAAAGATTCTGTGCGCTTTTGTACCAATAGCCGGTGGCAAAAGCCGTTTTGGCAGAGTAGAGTTCTATAATGGACCGCGGCGCGATGCGGGGATACGCGCCCTCGCGTTCTATCGGAACGCCCTTTGGCGTTCTATCAAGGAGGAGAGGAATGCTACGAGTTTTCACGACACTACTGCTATGCGCAGCCGCCCATGCGGCGACGATTCAAACCACGCTCACAGTGACCAACGCGACGGGCACTCTGTCGGTGGCTACTGAAAGCGCGTCGGTTTCAGGGCCGGCTACCCTGTCGGGGATCGGGAGCGGGACCTTTAGCGCGTCGGTTTCGGTGAGCTCTATCAGCGGGGAGAATCTGAGCGCTCCGTTCACCATAGTGCTTTCCGGCGGTACGCTGGCGGGCACGTTGCTAATACCAACTACAATCCTTAGCGGCGCCACCTCTGTGTCAGCCACGGCCACGATTTCCAACAGCCTCAGTACGGGGACTTACGCCGGCGCCACTGGGTCATTTGCGCTGACCGGCTCCGGATCCGTGTCGCTCACCACGGGCGCGATTACGCTAAGCTTCACCGGTCCCGGCACGAT
>DATJRE010000314.1:0-33640 GCA_035505095.1 Bryobacteraceae bacterium
ATTGTCATAATCGGCGCGGTGGCGGTTCTGCTGGAGATCGATGAACGTCTTGGCAACGATTTTTAAATCGGGGCTGGGTGAGACCATGCTCCTGCACGCCCCTTTCATGGTCCCATGCTGGAACGCCCGGCCGAGATCCGCTCGTTGCCGCTCAATTCTCCAATTGTTTACGGCGCTGGAGATCAATAAATGAAACATGGCATAATACGCCGCGGAGATCGCGCGGCGGAGATTCACCTGTTTGGGGCGCGTCCGATCGAGTTGAGCGAGATGCCCAGCCTGCGCCAGGAGATCGTCGTGGTAAGGCATCGCCTCACATCCAGGCCGGGTCCTTCAGCTCGGATTGTTCCGACTCGCTGCGAAAACTACAATACGCGATCAAGCCCAGTTCTTCGGGACGGATCCGTTCGTCAATCAGGTTTCTCACCTTTCGCGCGACCCGCCCCAAACGGCGGCCGCTGGCTCGGTCGGATAACAGAATCCGAAAGAAAATAGACCAATCGCCGGTCCAATCCTGGCCGATGTCATAGCGGATGCGCACGACGTCAGGCTTCAGCTCTTCCTCCAGCGCCCGGACTTCTTCTTCTATGGTTTCCTGCTGCGTGACGGCGACTGGCATGAGCATAAGGCTGCCCCTTCAATCGGATTCTACCGCATCGATGGGAAACACCCCTCCGCCCTCGTCGCCCCGGGCCGCCGCGCCGATTGTTCCGCCGCGCCGCTTGGGTGACACTGACAGCATGGAGCGCGATTTTCGCAAGGGTTGCGTCGAAATTGATTTTCCGGTAGAGCCGATGGGGTCGCCGCTCGGCGTCCTGGCGCGCTCCCTGCGGCTGTTTCTTTCCAACCTGCCGTTTTTGGCCGCCGCCACGCTGGTAGTATTTCTACCCGGCAAGCTGCTGTTGCAGGCGATCTGCGCGGCGCTGGATATCCCGCCCGACGGCGTACTGGGGTACAGCCTGTTGACCGCCAGCGACCTGCTGCTGAGCGCGCTGGTGGTGCCGGCGGTGATCTTCGGCATGGCCATGCGGCTCCGCACGGGCGCGCCGCCGCCGCTCGCCGAAGCATTGCGCTGGGGCCGGCGGCAGTGGGGCAAGGCCCTGTGGAATATGTTTCAGGTGCAGGTGACGGTGCTGCTGTGGAGCCTGCTGCTGTTCATCCCCGGCATGATGGCGTTCGTCAGGCTGGCGGTGGTGGATCCGATTGTGGCCCTGGAAGCGGACCGCGAGCGGGACGTGCTGGACCGCAGCCGGCACTTGACCGAAGGCCACCGCTGGCGCATTCTTGCTGTGATTTTGCCGCTGGTGCTGCTGGACCTGTTGACCAGCTTTGCGGTGCTGAATGCCGTGGAGAAGACTGCCTATTCGCGCGTGCTGCTGGCGCTGGCCGACAGCCTGCTGGCACTCTGCGCGCAGTGGATGACGCTGGCGCTGCTGCTGGTATACCTGGGGCTGCGCGGGGCGGTCAGCGATGCGCCGCGGGAACGGGCATCGGTATCGAAAACTCGACGGTAGTGGTTTCGGCGCTGGGATGGAACCGCAGATTGGCGGGGGAGCCGTAACAGATTTCCAGGCGCCGCTGCACGTTTTGCAAGCCGATGCCGGCGCCGGGGGATCCCTCCGCTGCCGCAAGGGCGACGGGGGGTGCGCCGCTGTTGACCACCGAGACGCGCAGTTCGCCGTCCGCCAGGTGGGCGCGAATGCGTACGAAACCGGCATCGGCGCGCTGGGCGATGCCGTGCTTGACCGCGTTTTCCACCAGCGGCTGTACCGAGAGCACCGGGATGAGTGTCCGCAATGCGGCTTCCTCCACTTGGATATCGACCTCCAGGCGCGGGCCCAGGCGGACCTTCTCGATTTCCAGGTAGGCGCGCACGATCTGCATCTCCTCCGCCAGTGGCACGAAGGTCTTTTCGGATTGCAGGAAGTAGCGGAAGATATCCGCCAGGTTGAGGACCAGGCGGCGCGCCGCAAAAGCCTCCCGCGGGATGACGCCGTACAGGGTATTGAAGGCATTGAAGAGGAAGTGAGGGTTGATCTGGGATTGCAGAGCGCGCAGTTCGGCCTGCGCCACCAGGCGGCTCATTTCCTGGCGCCGCAGCATATCCAGTCGCTCGGCGACGGCAGAGGCGGCCTTCGTGAGGGCTTCCAGATCCTCGCCCAGATAGCGCTGGCCGCCGTTGCGGCGTCCCAGCAGGATGAGGCGCGAGTTTTCCTGGCCGAGGCGCACCGGAACGATGACTTCCGCCCAGTTCCATGGCGCTGCCAGTTCGGCTGGAGCGAGGGCGGCCGAATGGAGTTCCGCGGCTGCCGCCACCAGATTTTCCGCGACAACCGCATGGCGATCGGCCCGAGCGGTGGAGGCCATCCGGCCGGCGGCCCAGGTCAGATATTCGTCTTCGCCGGAAAACGCCGGCGCATCCTTAATGGCGCTGGCCACCTGATCGAGACCGCCGTGGCGGAATACGGCGTGCGTCAGCCAGGCTTGGGCGCAGTTGCGCAGCCAGGCGAAGAAGACCAGGCAGAGACATACGCTGATGAGTAGAAAAGCCTGGGCGAGCGGGCCGCCGGCGCTTTTGACCAGCACCAGGCGAAAGGCGGCGGCGATCACCAGCCAGGTCAACACGGCGGCCAGGAGGGCGTTGGCCAGGAAGCGCACGAAGGCGTCCAGCAGCACGAAGCGATAGTCCTGGAGAAGCACGAACAGGGCCAGGGGAATTCCAGCGTGGTGCACCACCAGTTCGCTGGACCAGGCCTGGTGCAGGTGCCCGTGTCCGAAGTGCAGGAACGACATGGCAAACAGGGCCAGGCACATGGACGCGGCGATGCGGGAGGGGGCCGCGCGGCCGGATTCCCGGTCGAGAATCGCGCCCATCACGGCGATGGCGGTGAGCGCCAGAAAACCAAACGTGGTGAGCAGCAGCGCCATCTGGTGGAGATCGCTGCCGGTGGTGTAGATTTCGCGCCAGTGCAGGAAGATCGCGGCGCTGCTGAGGCCATAACCGGTAAAGGCCAACATGGGCCATCGGCCGTCGAGCGAAACCTGCAGCAGCACGGCGGGAAGCAGGCTGAGTACCGAAAAGCTGAAAGCGGCCAGCAGATCGACGGTGTGGGGAGACAGGCCGGGCCAGGCCAGCACCAGCAGCGACCCCAGATTCCACGCCAGCGAGAGGGCGGCCGCCAGGCCCGAGAGAAAGCGGCCGTGCGAGCCGGACCAACCGCGCCGGCTGAACAGCAGGCAGAGAAAGATGGCGAAGATCAGAGCTCCGGCGGCATGGCCCAGAATGTTGATCAGCAGCGGCTGGTTGAGTTGGAACATGGCTGGGCCTGAACTTATTGTAGGGGAGACAGCCGCTCAGCGGCCGGCTGAGTCTTCACCGCAGAATCGTTCCATCACCGGCCTGACCCGCTCGAAGCTCGCCGAGAGTTCGGGCAGATCGGCAATCGCAGCCGCCAGATCGCCGCTGCTGCCTTCCTGCTCCAGTTTCCAGGCCGCCTGGCGCATATCCGTCCCGCCCACGCTGGCGGCTGCTCCCTTGATGGAATGGGCGAGCAGGCGAACTTGTTTGGAGTCGCCTTCGCTCACGGCCTGGGCCAAAGCCGCGATCTGGCCGGGCATGTCCTCCACAAACCCGCGGATAATCCGGTAGGCCAGATCCTGGTTGCCCATCACACGCTCCAGCAGATCTTCCCGGTCGAACGCTGCGGCGATGGGTGGCGCCGGAGGAACCGCGGGTGTCGCCGGGGCGGCGGCTGCCGGTGAAGGAACTGGGGGCGGCCCGGGGGCACGCATGCCGCCAGTCCAGTCCTCGATTGCCTGTTCCAACTCGCCGGGCCGGAGCGGCTTGGCGATGTATCCGTTCATGCCCGCGGCGAGACATTTTTCGCGATCGCCTGCCATGGCGTTGGCGGTGGTGGCGATGATGGCGACATCATGATTGCGGACGCTGGTATCGGGCCGCCGGATCAGGCGCGAGGCCTCATAACCGTCCATACCCGGCAAATGGCAATCCATCAACACCAGATCGTAATCCTTCTGGCCGAGGGCATTCAGGGCGGCACGGCCATCGGCGACTACATCGGCACGATATCCCAGGTTTTCGAGAATGCCCAAGGCCACTTCCTGATTGACCGCGTTGTCTTCGACCACCAGCAGGCGCAGCCGCGCCCGCACGTCGCCAGTGGTCCGCGAGGGCTTTGGCGCCGGGGCTGGACGCGTGGGAGCCGGCCCATAGCCCAGGAGGGACGCCAGGCACGTACCCAACTCGCCTTGTTTCACCGGCTTCGCGACGTGCGCGGCAAATCCCAGCGACTGCCACCGTTCGCCATCGGCTGCCTGGTTTAGAGGAACTATCAGCACCAGGGCCGTGGTGTTGGCGGCATCCTGCTGCCGCACTTGGAAAGGGAACCGGTCACACTCAGCACCCAGCGTGCCCCAGTCGGCGATTACGGCGTCGAAGGGATGGTCTGCCGCGCGTCGCAACCGCTCGATGGCTTCGGCCGCACTGCCGGCTTCTTCCCCGCAGGCCTTCCAGAACGCCAGCAATTCCAGGATCAAGCCGCGGCTGGCGGCATGATTGTCCACCACAAGGATACGCCAGCCGGCCAGCGAAAGCGCGCGGGAGCGTTGGGCTGCGGATTGCCGCTCCAAAGGGACGGTGAACCAGAAGTGGGAGCCCTTACCTTCCTCGCTTTCGAAGCCCACCTCGCCGCCCATGATGTCCGCCAGCATCCGTACGATCGAGAGGCCCAGGCCGGTTCCTCCGTACTGCCGGGCAGTGGAAGAGTCGATTTGCGAAAAGGGCTGAAACAACAGGTGAGCCTTGTCCCTGGGAATTCCGGCGCCAGTGTCTTTCACGTCGAAGCGGATGCGCACCGGATCTCCAGGGCTGGCCAGCCTTACGCGAATCGAGACGGCGCCCGTGCTGGTGAACTTCACGGCGTTTCCACCCAGGTTGACCAGAATCTGGCGCAACCGGCTGACATCGCCGCGCAGTTGGGTGAAGACATCCGGCTCGATGAAGCAAAGCAGTTCCACTCCTTTTTCCTGGGACTTCACTGCCAGCATGTCCGCGACGCTTTCCACCATTTTTCGCAGATCGAAGGGGGCGTCTTCCAGCTTCAGTTTTCCCGCCCCCATTTTGGAGAAGTCCAGAATGTCGTTCAGGATGCCGAGCAACGATTCGGCGCTCTCGCGGACGGTTTCGGCGCGCCTGCGCTGCCGCGTGTCCAGGTCGCCGCCCAGCAGGAGCCCGATCATTCCGAGGATGCCGTTCATGGGCGTGCGGATTTCATGGCTCATGTTGGCCAGGAAAGCGCTCTTGGCCCGGTCGGCCCGCTCGGCGACCTCCTTGGCTTCGCGGAGATCCTCTTCGGCGCGTTTCCGGCCGGTGATATCGATGAGCGTCATTTCGATTTCCCCAGCCTCGCCGCCATCCCCAAAGCTGAGATTTGCGAGAACCCAGACCGGCTCGCCAAGGCGCTGGAATTTCCACTCCGAGTTGGTCAATATCTTTTGCTTCGCCAAGGTTTTCATGAGTTGCTCGCGATCGCCGGCGGAATCGAAACAATCGAGGACACTCTTGCCGACGGCCTCCGCGGGAGATCCCCATCCCAGAATCAGCGCCGCCGTCTGGTTGCAGTCCAGAATCCGGCCCTCTGCGGTTGTGCGAAGAACGCCTGCGAGGTTGCGTGCGAACAGCAGGCGGTAGCGTTGCTCGGAAGCCGTCAGGGCCTCCTGGGCCCGCCTCGATTCGCTGACATCTTCTACGTGAATAATGAAGTAGCGGGGACCGCCCTGTGCATTGCGCACCAGCGAGATGCGCAGGCGTACGGGTATGATACGGCCGTCTTTGCGGATGTAGCGCTTCTCTAGTTCCACCCGCGAATGCAATCCACCCAGGAGTTCGTGCTGGAGCTTCCTGCTAAGTTCCAGATCGTCGGGGTGAGTCAGCTCCGGCCAGCTCATCCCAGCCAATTCCTGCCCGGAGTAGCCCAGGATGCGGCAGAGGACTGCGTTGGCCTGCAGGAAACACCCGTCGAGCGAGATCCGCGCGATGCCCACCGGGGCATCCGCGAAGATCGTCCGGAACTGCTCTTCGCTTTCCCGCAGCTCGTCCTGCACGCGTTTTCGCGCGGTGACATCCCGGACGATTACGGCGACTGAAACCACGCGCCCCGAGGTGTCATAGATCGGCGACGAGGACACCGAAACATTGATTCTCCGGCCATCCCTGGAGAATCCCGTGCAGTCCAATTGAGAGATTGTTTGCCCGGCTTCGAGACGTTGCAATGCGGGCCAAAGGTTGTGCGTCAGATCGGGCGGGACCAGAAGTGAGACGGACCTCCCGAGGATTTCCTCCGCTCGGTAGCCGTACACCCTCTCCGCACCGTGGTTCCAGCTCGTAATGGTGCCCTCGGGAGTGTGGCTCAGGATGCCATCCTCCGAGGATGCCACAATAGCCGCCAGAATTCGCTGTGCGTTCTCTTCGGCGCGGCGCCGGGTCTTATCCAGCTTTACCGCGATATAGTTGGTGATCTCGCCCGCGGAGTTGGCAACCGGAGTAATGATGACGTCCTCGGTGTACTCGGTGCCGTCTTTGCGCCGGTCGACGATCTCGCCACGCCAGACCTGCCCCGCACCGATGGTCTGCCACATGCGCTGGTAATAGGCTTGGTCGTGCCGGCCCGACTGGAGCAGGCGCGGATTCCTGCCCAGCACCTCCTCAGACGCGTAGCCCGTCATCCTGGTGAAGGACTGGTTGACATACTGGATGCAAGCTTCCGCGTCCGTAATTACGACGCCTTCCACGAGCCGGTCCAGCACGCTGGTCTGGAGAATGTCCTGCTCGGATGCAGGGCCCCTTGCGCCCTTCAGTGGGGCACAAAGAGCCGGTGGCAGATTGGCCGGAAGTTCAACTGTCTGGCCGGCAGCGCCTGGCGCGGGGGGGCCGGGTTGGGGTTCCGGCAATCGCGCCATAGCGGATGCCGGTTTCGGCAGGGGAGAATCCGCCCCCGCGGCTCCGTCAACTGCCGGCAGCCACTTTTCGAGTACTCCTGCCAGGATCTTCGGGTCGACCGGTTTGGCGAGATAGTCGTCCATGCCGGCTTCGAGACACCGATCCCGGTCGCCCGCCAGGGCATGGGCGGTCATGGCGACGATGGGCAGCCGTTGGTGGCATACCTGGGCCGATCGCTGGCGGATCCGGCGGGTGGCTTCGTAGCCATCCATCCCGGGCATCTGGCAATCCATCAGGATCAGGTCATACTCGGCCTTTTCCAGCATTTCCAGAGCTTGCCGGCCATCGCCGGCGACATCTACCGCGCCATACCCCAACTGCCGGAGAACGCCCAGCGCCACCTCCTGGTTGGTCCGATTGTCCTCCACCAGGAGGAGGCGGGCCGCGCGCCGCGGGTGTTGTTCCGCACCGCGGGGATTGGCCGGAACTCGGGGAGGCGCCGGCCCCGGGACCCTCGCGAGGATGTCGTTGAGAACCGAAAGCAGCGACCGGGCGCTGTCCCGGGCCACCTCCGCATACCGTCGCTGGTGCTCATCGAGAGAAGTCTCGATGAGCAGTTGATTCATGCCCAGGATGCCATTCATCGGTGTGCAGATCTCGTGGCTCAGGTTGGCCAGAAACTCGCTCTTGGCCCTGCTGGCGGCTTCGGCGGCTTCTTTAGCGCGCTTCCACTCGTCTTCGGCACGCTTGCGCTCGGTGATGTCGCTCGCCACTGCCACCTGCGCGATGGTTCGTCCGCCCCGGTCGCGGACCAGCGAAGTGGAGAGCGAGATCGGGAACTCGCTGCCATCCTTGCGCCGATTCCAAAGTTCCCCGTGCCAGCCGCCGCCCCGGGTGCCTTCGGCGATTGCGGCGCTCAGCTCCGGCGGGTTCCTGGCCGAGCGGACTGCGTCGATGGTTTCGGAGAGAATCTCATCGCGGCGATAGCCATACAAACCGAGGAACGCGTTGTTGACAAAAACAATACGGCCGTCAGTGTTCGTAATGCTGACGGCCTCGCGCAAAGTACGCAGTGCGTCGGCGAGTACGTTCCGTTCCTCGCTCGCCTGCCGATGCGCAGTGACGTCCACCATGACGCCGCTGAGCGCCGGGACGCCGTCTTCCTGTTTCTTTGCGCTGACGATGTCCTGGAGCCAGACTGCGCGGCCGTCGGCGGCGAGCATGCGGTATTCCAGGGTGTGGTCCCTGCCGGCGGCTGCTTCCGCGGTGGCGTACGACACCGTGTGCTCCACGTCAGCGGGATGGATGTGATCCTTCCAGAACGACGGCTCAGCCAGCCACCGATCCACGGGATAGCCGAGGATGGTCTCGGCGCGCCGGCTGACGAAGGTGAATCGCCTGGATTCCGGCTCGGCTTCCCAGACGATACCGTCGATCGAATTGACCAGGGCATCCCGGCGCCGGCCGGCTTCGCGCAGGGCTTCCCGATCCGCAGCGGACTGGCGGAAAGACCGGGTGTTGTGGCGCGCCTGGGCCATGATGAAGGCCAGGTACAGGGCCACCACGATGGCGATCGCGCGGCCGCTGCTGCCTCCCTGAACCATCCCCCAGAACAGAAACGGCCCCAGCAGAAGGGGTAGAAAGCGGTGCAGCAGCGGCGGATCGGGGCAAAGGGACGTGGTGGCCCCGGCGGCGATTCCGGCAGTCATCAGGAGGATCATCCACGTGGGCCAGGCGGAGTTGTTGGCGTTCATTTCCTCCAGCGCAAACACCACCCAAATCAGGGCGGATGCATAGACGCCGGCCCGGAAGTGGCGCATCCAGCGGGCGGGATCCGGCCCGTAGCGCCGCTCGAAAGGCCACATCGCGGCGAGGCGCACGCCGACCACCAGAACCGCCAGCAAGCCCCACGGCAGCACGAACCACAGACGCCGGCCCTCTCCCGGCACCGTGAAGATGGTGGTGAACAGAATGGCGGGGTAGGCAAGTACGCCCATGGTACTGCGACAGGCCAGAGTCTCCGCCGCTTCTCGGGCGAGTGTGGCAGCGCCAGCCGCAGGGGCGGCCGATTCCCGCGCCGGCTTGCGGCCGCCAGAGCCGAGGTCGCATTCGCCAGATCCCGGGTTGGGTCCGGCTGGTCGGGAGTAT
The DNA here is from genome assembly GCA_035505095.1 of Bryobacteraceae bacterium. Lineage (GTDB taxonomy): Bacteria > Acidobacteriota > Terriglobia > Bryobacterales > Bryobacteraceae > JOPF133. Next base: position 9,107 of record DATJRE010000314.1, read on the forward strand.
GGTCCGGGTCCGTTCATCGCGATGCTCACGTGCGCCGGAGATCCGTTTTCACCTGGTAATAGACCGAGCGCAAGTGCCGCTTGGATTCAAACTCCGGGCAGATCCCGCTCAGGGACTCCATGGCGCCGATCACCAGGCAGCCGTTCGGCTCCAGCGCGCGCTCGATGCGCCGGAACAGCGAGACCTTGTCCGCTTCAGTAAAGTAAATGGCCACGTTGCGGCAGAAAATGACGTCGAACTTACCCAGCAATGACAGATCCCCCATCAGGTTTAAATGTTTAAAGGAGACCATGGCGCGGATCTCATCGCGGATCTGCCAGCCGTCTCGCGCCCGGACGAAGTACTTGTCCCGGAGGGGATCGCTCAATCCCCGTACAATCTCGGTGGCGTTGTACCAGCCGCGGCTGGCCCGGGCAATGGCGTCGTCCGAGATGTCCGTGCCCAGCAGGCGGACACCGTACCGGTCGGGATCGCCGAGCAGTTCCTTGAGCAGGATGGCGATGCTGTAAATTTCCTGGCCGGTCGAACAGGCTGCGCTCCAGACGCGGATGCGGGCGGCGCCGGTCCGCGCGCGCCGATCGATCAGCTCCGGAACGATTTTGTGGCGCAACAGATCGAAAGGCGCCGTATCCCGGAAGAACAGCGTCTCGTTGGTGGTGATGGCATCGATGATGCGGCGCTGAAGCACGCGGTTCGGTTCGGATTTGGCGCGCTTCACGAGCCCCGTGAAGCTGCCGCAGCCGGACTCTTCCACCAGCCGGCCCAGCCGGCCCTCGATCAGGTAGCTCTTGGACTGGTCCAGCGAGACGGCGCAAATGGAGTAGATATAATCGGCCAACGGCCGGTGTTCTTCGGGGAGCAGCTTGATCACGCGCCACCCTCGCGGACGGAGCGGACGATCGTACCGGCGATTCGGTCCAACGGCGCCACGGTATCGATCAGTCCCGCGGCGATGGCCTCTTTCGGCATCCCGAAAACCACGCAACTGGCTTCATCCTGGGCAATCGAGAAGCATCCGCTGCGCTTGAGCAGGCGCAGTCCGGCGGTACCGTCGTTGCCCATGCCCGTTAAGATGGCCGCCACGGAGCGGCCGGGGAATTGCAGCGCCACGGACCGGAAGAGATAGTCCACCGACGGCTTACATCCGTTCTCGGGCGGATCGTCGGCGAGCCGCATCACCACCTCGCCGCGCGGTCCAGCAGCCAGTTTCATCTGCATGCCGCCGGGAGCCAGATACGCGCAGTTCGGCTGCGCAACAGCGCCATCCTGGGCCTCGGAGACGTGCAGGGCGCTCTTCCGGTTGAGACTGGCCGCCAGCGGGTTGGTGAACAGTGCCGGCATGTGCTGTACGATGAAGACCGGCGCCCCGAGATCGCCGGGCAGGGCCGGCAGCAGGCTGGCCAGCGCGACCGGGCCCCCCGTGGAGACGCCGATCAGTACCAGCGGAGGCCCAATCCGCCTGCGGTTCAGGGTGACCGGCTCTGGCGCCAGCGGATCCGGGCGCGCCGGCGGAACTTCAGCGCGCGGCGGGCGGCTCGGCCCCGGCTGGAGCATCATGCGTATGTCGCGGCGCCGCTCGAAGGCCTTGACCATCGGCCGGAGACGATCGCGTAGAACCATGAGGTTCTGCGCGGCCGCGCCGCCTTCGGGTTTGGTGAGGAAATCGAAGGCGCCCAACTCCAACGCGCGCACGGTCATCTCCCCGCCGCGCACGGTGAGGGCGCTGAGCACGATGACGCCCGCCGTCAGTCCGGCCGGACCCATGGCCTCCAGAACCTCGATGCCGCTCATCTCCGGCATCTCGATGTCGAGCGTGATCAAGTCGGGCTGCAAGGCCGCCATGCGCGACAACGCCAGCTTTCCGTTGGAGGCGGTTCCTACCACCTCCACCCCCGGCAGACCCGCCACGGCGTCGCTCACAATGCGACGGAACACCACAGTATCGTCTACTACCAGAACTCGTATACTCACTGTTCCAGCCCCAGTGGAAATTTATTGCGCCCCTTCGGCCAGAATGGCAACGGAGTCGAGAACCGTGATCGCGCGGCCCCCGGCCCGGTAGACACCCTGAAAAAATCGCCCCTGCGCACCGCGAACATTGGCGGGCGGCGCCTGCCACTGGCTGCGCTCCACCTCCACGACTTCGTCCACGCGGTCCACCAATAGACCGACGAACTCGTTGCGGTCTTCGATGATGAAGATCCGGCTGTCGGCGCCGGGAACCGCTTTGGGGAACCCCAGACGCAGGCCCAGATCGAGGATGGTGACGATTTTACCGCGCAGGTTGACGATCCCAGCTACTTCCGGCGGAGCATGCCGGACGGGCGTGAGCGGGCCGAGCCGGATGACCTCCTGGATCCCGGAGGCATCCAGCGCGCAGAGCGCGTCGCGCACGAAGAAGGTGGCTAGCAGAACGGTCTGCCCGGTTTGCGATGTCAGCGTAGTGGACATAATTCTCCCCAAAAAGGATTTCAGGCGGCCTCGTACCACTTGTTGAGGACGTTCGTCAGGGACGAAGAAATCCGGACGTATTCGCTCGCCGGCCCCATGGCCTTCTCCGCCGCCTCCTTCTGGCCGGCAATCGCCAATTGAGCCACTTTGGCCGCCTCCTCGTGGAATTGGGCATGCAGCCGCTTCGTGGTGCGGTAGTGTTCGGTCTGCATCTCCGCGGCAGAAATTTCCTTGCCGTACAGCCACTTGCCAAACTGGCACTGGTCATCTGCCTTGACCGTATTGACAGGAATATCGAGTTGCCTGCTGACCAGGGCGGCCTTCAGCCGGGCCGTCCAGGCAGCATGCGCGGCGATCGCATTCTTCAACATCACCTGTTTCCCGCCGGAGATGTGGAATCGGGATACAGTCGTCTGTAGTTGTTCGGCCAGCTTCGAGAGTTCGGTGGCACTCTTGCGAACCTGTTCACTGCCCTCGGCCATCTCGCGTGTGGACTGGTCGACGCTGATGATTCCCCTCGCGATGTCCTGAGTCGCCTGCGAGCTTTCGGTTACCCGCACGTTGGCATCGCGGACACCGGTGGTCGCCTCCCCGATATTGCGGGCGATGTCCTTGGTGACCGTAGCCTGTTCCTCGATGGCTGCCGCGATCGAAGCTACGATATCGGTGACTTCGTGAATGACGTGGGAGATCTTCTCGATTTCGGCGATGCCTCCCGAGGTGGACGACTGCACGCCCCCGATCCGGGCCTTGATGTCTTCGGTGGCGGCGGCGGTCTGCTGGGCCAGTTCCTTGATTTCATTAGCCACCACGGCGAATCCCTTGCCGGCCGAACCGGCACGTGCCGCCTCGATGGTGGCGTTGAGCGCCAGCAGGTTGGTTTGGGAAGAGATCTCCGTAATCGTTTCGGTGACTTTGCCGATCTCCTGTGCGGCATGGCCAAGCTGATTCATCTGCTGGCTGATGCGGTCCGCCTGGCGGGCAGCCTCTTCGGTGATTCGGCGGGCTTTTTCCGAATTGCCGGCGATCTCGCCGATGGTCGAGGTCATCTGCTCCGTGGCGGAGGCCACGCTGCTCAGATTGGTGGTAGTCTGCTCCATACCGGCCGCCACCGAGACGACGTTCGAGGTCATCTGCTCAGCGGCCGCGGCTACCGCGTGGGCTTTCTCAGAAGCCTGCTGCCCGCCCTCCGACATCTGGCTGGAATTGGCCGACAGTTCCGCCGACGAGGCGGTAAGAACACCTATCCCCTCAGTCATGTTCCTGATTACATCGCGGAGATTGTGGGTCATTCTCTGCATGGCCGCGCCGAGCCCACCGATTTCGTCCTTGCGTGCCAGATTTTCGATGGCTACTTCCCTCGCGAGGTCCCCGTTCGCGACATTCTCCAGGAACTGCACTGCCTGAGAAAGGGGGACCGTGATCTTACGAACAATCATTACGCCGAAAACCATCGACACCGACACCCAGACAAATCCGAGAGCAAGCAGGAGGATCTTGGATAGGGAGACTGACGCCGCCAGTTCCCCATTGATGCCCGCCAACCGCTCTTCGCGGTACTTCAGGTACTCCGCAAGCTCGGTTCGGAGTTCTTCGAATTTGGGGACAACCTGTTGGCGATAGAGGATCATCGCGTCGGCCCGCTTGCCAGTTCGATGAGTCTGAATGAGGGTGTTGTCGGCCTCACGCCATCGCTCGACGGTTCCCTCCAGAATCTCCCTCCGCCTCTTACCTTCGGCCGAATTGGAAAGCCCGGAGAGTTCTTTGAGGTAGCCCAGGTACTCCTTGCGAAGGATCTGAATGTGGTTCATGGTCTGGTCATCGAACTGGCCTGACAGCAGTGCGGTGGCCACGGCAGCGCCGATTGCGTTAACGTGCGACGAGAGGTTGAGAGCCAGCGAGCTTCGGAGTCCTTCCTGTCTGGTCCTCTCCAATCCCCGGTCGAGCGTATTCACGCTCCACCAGGCCACACCCGCCAGGCACACCAACTGGAGCACACCGGCTCCAATCAGAATCTTCATCTTCGTCCCGATTGTGAGATTTGTAAGCTTCATCGGTGCAATTTCCCTTGACTGAATCTTCAAATTATTGGATCTGGAACTTAGACACGGTGGTCTGCAGTTGTTCCGCCAACTTGGAAAGGTCGGTCGCGCTGGCGCGGACCTGCTCGCTGCCGTCGGCCATTTCGCGGGTGGCATGGTCCACTCCGGCGATTTCCCTAGCGATGCTTTGGGTCACCTGCGAACTCTCGGCTACTCGCTGGTTGGCGTCGCGGACCCCGACGGTCGCCTGGCCTATGTTCCGCGCGATCTCCTTGGTTACAGTGGATTGCTCTTCGATGGCCGCTGCAATCGCGGCGACGATATCGCTCACCTCATGAATCACCTGCGAAACCTTCCCGATTTCAGAGATTCCACCGGCAGTGGAGGACTGTACACCCGCGATGCGGGCTTTGATATCTTCGGTGGCGGCAGCGGTCTGCTGGGCCAGTTCTTTAATTTCATTGGCCACGACGGCGAACCCCTTGCCGGCCGAACCGGCGCGCGCGGCTTCAATGGTGGCATTGAGCGCAAGCAGGTTGGTCTGCGAGGAAATCTCGGTGATGGTTTCCGTAACCTTGCCGATCTCCTGCGCAGCCTGGCCGAGATGGTTCATCTGTTCGCTGATGCGGGCCGCCTGGCGGGTAGCCTCCTCGGTAATCCGCCGGGCCTTCTCCGAGTTGCCGGCGATCTCGCCGATGGTGGCGGTCATCTGTTCGGTGGCGGAGGCCACGGTGGTCAGGTTGGTGGTGGCCTGCTCCATACCCGCCGCAACCGATGCGACGCTGGTGGTCATCTCCTCGGCGGCCGCGGCTACCGCGTGGGCCTTTTCCGAGGCCTGCTGCCCCCCGGACGACATCTGCCCCGAATTGGCGGACAGTTCCGCCGACGACGAGGATAAGACATGCACGCCGCCGGCTACGTCCTTGATAATGCCGCGCAGGTTTTCGCAGGTCGCCTGCATACCCCGGGCGAGCAGTCCGATTTCATCGTGACGCGCCAGGAAATCGGCGCCCACATTGAAAGAGACGTCCCCCTGCGCGATCCGATTCAGATCGCCCGTGGCAAGTACCAGCGGATGGGCAATGCTTCGAGTAAGCAGGATTCCGCCGACGACCGCCAGAGCAATGGCAATCAGGCTGCCCAGAATCAGCGCCAGTTGGATGTACGAAGCCGCAGCCTGGCGGTCGTGTTCGCTGTCTTCGGCACGCTTGTCCTGCCATTTCTCCGCTTCTTCCGCCTTCGCCATCAGAGCCTTGCCTGCCCGCAGGCCAGTCTCGCGGAATGATTTCATGGCCTCCGCCTGTTTGCCCTCTGACGCCAACTGGAGGGCCTTGTTATCGGCAGCTATGAATTGCTGAACCAATGCCTCCATATCGGCGGCGTCCTCCTTGCTCTGTGCTGAATCCGCTCTCGCTTTGAATGCTTCCAAAGAATCCGTGTACTGCTTCCGAATCTGGAGCAGTTCCTCGCGCTCCTCGGCCGCCGGCTTTGCAGTCAGCATCGTTTGCACCTGCAATGCCGCCGCACTGGATCCGCCGGAGACCCGGGCCGCCAGTAATTCCTTCGTAAGTCGATCGCGCGAGACCGCCGAATGGGCTGAGGTCGTTTTGTTGCCCCACAGCGCCAGGCCCGCAAGGCCGACCAACAGGAAGACAAAGGCACCCAACATGAGTCCCAGCTTCCTTCCAATTTTTACGTTCGCAAGTTTCATCGTGATTCTCCTGTAATTCTCGAAGGTCCTTCTATGCAGCCGGCCCGTTGGCGGTCTCGCGAACGGCCTTGCGGATGCTCTCAGTTAATTCATCCTTATTGAGCTTGACTTGGTATTCGGTGACTCCCGCGGCCATGCCGCGGGCAATTTCCTCTTCCCCGGCGAGCGAAGAGAGGGCGATGATCGGCAACCCGGCAAAGCGCTGATCTGCCCGGATCTGACGGGTGAGCGCTAAACCGTCCAACCGCGGCATCTCGATGTCCGTGGCTACCAGGCACACATGGCCGGCGTGCTGGTCGAGCAGTTCCCAGGCTGCCTGCCCGTCTTCGGCGGCCAGTACCCGGCAACCCACCGCTTCCGCCAGCCGTTGCACCTGGGTGCGGAAGAAGTCGGAATCGTCCGCAACCAGAACCGTGGGCGCCTCATCCGCCGTGTTTCCCAGCGGAGCGGCCGGCACCAGTTGCTGGGCCCATTCGGGCCGTGCGGCCGCCGCCAGGTCGAAAATATCGAGAATCAAAATGGTGCGATTCTTGAGCACAGCCGACCCGGCCACGCCGGGCTGCCGCAGAGTCACCGTGTCGATTGCCAGCGCGGCTTCCACCATATCCAGAGGCTCGGCTGCCAACAGCCCCAAAGGCTGCCCCATACTCTCGAAGACAATCACCACCCAGCGCTGCTCTTGGGTAAGTTCGCCCACTGCGGCGGCATCGTGCAAGGTCACCACCGGCAGGCTGGCGCCGCGGTGCTGCATGGTGCGGCGGCCGCCAAGATACTCGATCTGCTCGGCGCGGACCCGTTCGATGCGCGACACCTGTTCAATCGCAACCGCGCACACCTCACCCGGCGCGTTCTGGAAAAGCAGCAGGGAATGACGCTCGCCATCAGCCGCATCGCCGGCTTCCTGCCGGGAGAGGGCCTCGGCCGCGCCCGCTGTGAGTGCCACGCGCGCAGCGAGTCCAGCCACGTCCAGAATCACCGCGACCCGTCCGTCGCCCAGAATGGTGGCGCCGGCATAATCCGGGATGCCTTTCAAATGCCGGCCCAGAGGTTTCACAACGATCTCGACGGTATCGTGCAACTCGTCGACGACCAAGCCATATTCAAAGGCGCCGGTATCCACCAACACCACGTTGAGGGCTCGCTGGGCGGCCTCCGAGCGGGGCAGACTCAGCGCGTCCGCCAGGTAGACCAGCGGCACCATCCGGTCGCGCAGGTTCAGCACCTCGGCATCGCCCACCCGATCGGTGCGCTGTGCGATTTGCGTATGGCTGATGCGGATCAGTTCCCCCACGCTGACTTGAGGAATGGCAAAGCGCTGCCCGCCGTTCGAAACCAGCAGCGAGGGGATGATGGCCAGCGTGAGCGGCAGCTTGATGCGGAAGCGCGATCCCTTGCCCGGCGTGGAATCGATCTCGATCTTGCCTCCCAGGCGATCGAGGTTGGTCTTGACCACGTCCATGCCGACGCCGCGGCCCGAGACATCGCTCAGTTTTTCGGCGGTGGATACGCCGGGGAGGAAGATGAGAGCCATCTTCTCGCGATCGGACATGGATTGAAGCTGTTCGCGGGTGACCAGGCCCTTGGCGAGGGAAGAAGCCGCGATCTTCTCGGTGACCAGCCCTTTGCCATCATCCGAGATCTCGATCACCACCTGGCCGGCCTGATGCGAGGCCCGCAGGATGACAGTGCCCCCGGAAGGTTTGCGGGCGGCCATCCGCTCAGCGGGGGACTCGATCCCGTGATCGACGGCGTTACGCACCATGTGGGTAAGCGGATCGCTCAGACCCTCCAGAATGGTCTTGTCGATCTCCACTTCGGCCCCTTCGAGCCGGATCTCCACCTCTTTGCCCAGATCGCGCGCCAGATCGCGCACCAGGCGGGGGAACTTGGAAAAAAGGCCGCCCACTGGCTGCATCCTGGTCTGGGTGACTACCTCCTGGAGTTCGGACGTGACCAGACTAACGCGCTGGGCGCCGGACCGAATCCCGCGCTCGTCGGTACGGGCGAGGGACTCATTCAACTGATTGCGGCCCAGTACCAGTTCGCCCGCCAGCGTCATGAGGGAGTCGAGCAGCGTGACGTTCAAGCGGATGGTGGTCTCGGCCGGGTTGCTGGCGGCCGCCGGGATTTTCGCCGCAGGTTCCGGCGGCGCGGGAAGGTGCGCCGGCGCCAGTGCCGGCGTAGGCGCCACGGCAAGCTCCGGGGGGACCGGCGGACGGGTGAGCGGCTCCGGTGTCTTCGCGCGAGGCTTGCGTTTGGATTTTGCGGCAGGCTTCACGGCCGGGCGGGCTAACGCTTTCGACTGGCCGTTTTTTTCGATCAGAAACACGCGCTCGGGCGGGACCTCCACTACCTGGCCGACGAGGTCCGGCTCCAGAACGGTGGCGTACAACACTTCCAGCATGAGCCGGTTGGAGGGTTCGTCATCGAGCGTTCCGGCCGAATCCAGGTCGAAGGCGGTCTCCAGAATGGTTCCGCATTGGATGAGGGTCTTGAACACTTCCCAGGGCGTCTTTCCGCGGCGCTGGACATCGTGAATCAGGTCGTATTCGATCAGGTAGATGGACTTGGCGCCCCTGCGGGCCTGGGTCAAATCGAACGCCGAAATCTGAATATGTCTGTCCGGCTCAGGAAGCTGCATTTCCACCTGCTCGGTAAGCGAGGACTTCTGGTCGGCGGGCAAGCTGCCGGCGGTCAGCGCCGTGAGCGCGGAGACAAATTCGCCGATCTCGGCCTGGTTGCTCTCCCGGTGGTTGCCGATGAGATCGCGCAGCTTGTCGAAGGCCATCAGGAGAATGCTGACCACTTCCGGAGTCGGAACCATCTGGAGCGAGCGGATCAACTCCAGGGCGTTCTCGGTCTTGTGCGCCAATTCGCGGATTTTGACCAGATCGAAAAAGCCGGCGCCGCCTTTGATGGAATGGGCGGCCCGGAAGACGCGGTTGACCAGTTGTTCGTCGATTTCCGCGCCACCGCGTTCCATGGTCAGCAGGTCCGTCTCGATGGTGGCCAGATGTTCGCGGCACTCCGCCAGATAATCCTGCAAGAGTTCGTCGTCAAGATTGGATTCGCTCATCACCGTCTCCCTCAGACTCCGGACACGCTGAAATGCTGGTGCATCCGCATGGATTGGAAGAGTTCCAGCAGGTCGGCGGAAACATGGATGAGGGACATTCGGCCGCCTACTTTGCGCAGAGAATTATAGGCGGAGATCAGGAAGCCGATCCCGCTCGAATCGACCATGTTGACTCCGGCAAGATCGACCACCAGGTCGCGAACGCCTTCCTCCAGGATGCCGCGCAACTGGGCGCGCAGTTCAGGAATGCTGGCCGCAACAATATGGTCGCCGGAGGGCCGGACCACCGTTCGATTGTCTTCGCGTGTAACTACTAGCATGGGAGTTCTCCTCTATCAAATGCGTTTGAGCATTGTCACTACGTTGCCCCGATCGTTAAAGCGGACCCGGCTGGCGTATTTCCGAAGAATCTCGATCCCGCGGCCGGAGCAGTCCGGAAAGGTGGCCGTCTTTCTCCAGGCCGTGCGCCAGTCAAAGCCTTCGCCATCGTCCTCCACAACGATGAGCAGGCACCTGCCCCTGCGTCTTAGAGAGCAGCGCACCTGTCTGGTGGGATCGGCCCGACCGCCATGCACAACGGCGTTGGTCAATGCTTCGCGCACCAGCAGCTCGGCGGCAAAACAGTTCACCGAGCCGAGCAAGTTCTTGCCGCGGCGCCGGAATTCCATAAGGAACTGCTCCACGGCCTCCAGGGTTGCCGGCAGGGCTACCCGCATCTCACAGTCGGAACGGGAGGAATCGGTCACGGGCCCACCTCGACGGCCAGCAACAGCAGATCGTCCTGCGCCTGCTCTGGCCTGGGCCGAACGTCGCGCACGATCATGCCTAGCGCTGCGGATAGGGGAGCCTTATGATGGCGCACGCATGCACCCACCAGCCCTGCCAGGCCTTCGCGACGGCCCTTGCCGGGCGAGGATTCGATCAGACCATCGCTATACAGAAAGATACGATCCCCCCGCGATACCCTGATGTCCTTCCGCTGGAGAATCGCGCCACCGAACATTCCCAACGGGTCGCTCTCCAGCTCCACGGTTTGGGAAACACCGGAAGCGCTGACCAGAATCAGAGGAGGGTGCCCGGCACTGACCACCGTAAGCCGGTTGGTTTGGCGGTTCAGGCGCGCGTAGCAGGCCGTCAGATACTGTTCCGCGCACATCATCTGCCCCATCACCGAATCCACCCCGCGCATGGTGTCTTCGGGCGAAAACATCGGTCCCGCGTATTGGCGCAGGAGGGCCTTCACCGCCGAGGTGAGAAAGGCGGCACTCATCCCGTGGCCGCTGATATCGGCCACAAAATAGGCAAAGATGCCAGGGCCCAAGGGGATCACGTCGTAGAAATCGCCGCCGGCTTCCTCGAGAGGCTCGAAATAGACCGCGAAATTGGCTTCCGGGTATTCGCTCGGATGCACCAGAATCGCCTGTTGGGCGTCCCGCAAGTCATTCAGCCGGGCACGCTGCTGGGCTACCAGCGCCCGATTGTTCTCGCGGATGCGCAGGTGCACCCGCACGCGCGCCAGAACTTCTTCGGCATACACCGGTTTGGCGAGATAGTCCACACCACCGATCTTGAGACCTTCCACCTTACTGCGGACGTCATCCAGGGAAGATAGAAAAATGATGGGAATGTCCGCGGTGGCCGGATCCGACTTCAATTGCGCACAGGTTTCAAAACCGGATTCGCCGGGCATCAAGACGTCCAGCAGAATCAGGTCGGGCTGCCGGCTGCGGCTGATGTCACGGGCACTGCGGCCGTCGATCGCCTTCAAAGTACGGAAACCCTCGGCCCCCAGGACACTGGTCACAATGTCCAGGCTGGTGGGCGTATCGTCCACCACCAGGATGGTCGGCGCCTCCATGGCTATCGGTTCTCCTCCCGCCGCAGCAGCGGATTGCACGGTTGGTCCATCCAACGGTCCACCGATTCCCGCCGGAACCGCCAATGCCGGCCGACCTTATGGCCGGGGATGGCTCCCTCGCCGGCGAGCCGGTACAGGGTCGATTTCGGGACCCTGAGGTATTGCGACAGTTGATCGATATTGAGAATCTCGTCCTGCTCCGTCACTGTTGGTATTTATCGGCTGAACCCGGTTGCCACTTTAGACCAGGTTCCGATTTTTTTTGGCGGAGGCGGGCAGCGCCGAGCGGGCGCGTGACAGTGCAGGGAGGGAGAGATGATCCGGGCTCTGATTCAGCCCCGTCCGATAAAGGGCATTCTCGTCGCCATCACGGTCAGGAATTCCACGTTGGCATCGAGGGGCAGGTTGGCCATGTAAAGCACCGCCTCGGCCACGTGGCGCACGTCCATCCGGGGTTCCACTAAAGTCGAGCCGTTGGCCTGTGGGACGCCGCTCGTCATGCGCGCGGTCATCTCCGTGGCGGCATTGCCGATATCGATCTGGCCACACGCGATGTTGAAGTTCCGGCCGTCCAGGGAGATGCTGCGCGTCAAGCCGGTAATGGCGTGCTTGGTGGCGGTGTAGGGCGCGGAGTTGGGGCGGGGGACGTACGCCGAGAGTGAACCGTTGTTGATGATGCGGCCTCCCTGGGGCTGCTGCGATTTCATCAGCCGGATGGCTTCCTGGGCGCACAGGAAGGCGCCCGTCAGATTGACGCCCACTACGGCGCTCCACTGCTCAAAACTAAGGTCTTCCATGGGGATAGCCGGCGCGCCGCGGCCTGCGTTGTTGAAGAGCACGTCGAGCCGGCCAAAGCTTTCTTTAATCGCGCCGAAGAGATCCTTCACCGAGGCAGGAGCGCTCACGTCGGTGGGGACCGCCAGCATGGCGCCGCCGTCGGATACGGCCATGGCGGCAGTCCGCTGCAGTGTTTCGGCATGTCGCCCCGCCAGGACCACGGAGTAGCCCGCTGCCTGGAGCGCAAGGCTCACCGCGCGCCCGATGCCGCTTCCCGCCCCTGTGACTAAAGCGATTTTGCCCGACATGTTTCCGATTGTGGCACAGAGCGGCCGGCCGCATCACCCGAACGAGATTGGACGAAACCGCCTCGCACGGATCAGAATGGCTGATATGAGGACAAAAGCTTGAACAACGCATCGGTCGAAAGCAGCCGTCCGTCCGGCGGGATTCGCGGGCTGATTCTGGACTATGGCGAGGTGCTCTGCCATCGGCCGGCTCCCGCCACGATCGAGCGAATGGCCGGGGCGGCCGGTCTGGACACCGCGACGTTCACCACCCGGTATCACCAGGAACGCGGTGCGTATGACCGGGGTGACGTCAGTCCTCGCGATTACTGGTCGAGGGTTGTGGCAGACCCCGCGGCGCTCAGCGACGAAAGGGTCAACCGCTTGCGCCAATGGGATGTAGAGATTTGGAGCGACCTCAACGGGGCCATGATCGACTGGCTCTATGAGGTGCACGCCGCCGGCTTCAGAACGGCGGTGCTTTCCAATATGCACCCCGATATGGCGCTGCACGTGCGCCGGTCCTTCGGCTGGCTGCGGTATCTGGATTGCGTCATCCTGTCGTGCGAGGTCCACCTGATCAAGCCGGACCCGGCGATTTATCAACGCTGTCTGGAGGGTCTCGGCCTGCGGCCGTTCGAAACCTGTTTCATTGACGACCGCGAGGCCAACGTCCAGGCCGCCAGAGATGGCGGGTTGACCGCCCTGCCATTCCATACCGTGGACTCCTTGCGGAACGACCTCCAGCGACTCGGCGTCCCGGTGCTGCCGCGGGCGGGATCGGCCCAGCCTAAGAGGGAGGCCGCGGGAGAATAGCGACCCCTGACGCAGACGGCCGCCCACCCGCCATCGTTCACTTCACCACAATGCCGCGCTGATCCAACAACTCGCCGGTTTGGGTCAAGAGGTTGAGCAGGCTGCGGCGCACGCCGATCTGGTTGGCCACCACCGCCGAATCGGCTTGCACCAGGGCTTGCTGGGCATTGATCACGTTCTGGTTCGTCTCGGTGCCAAGCTGATACTTCTGGTTCTCCGCATCCAGGTTTTTCTGCGCGAAATCACGTTGGATCTGGGCCAGCTTCAACTGCTCCTTGGCGCCCTCCAGGCTGCTGACGGCAGTCAAAATGTTCAGCCGGATGGCCTGCTCCTGGTTGCGCAGGTTGAGCGCGTCGGTCTTCTTCTGCACCAGCGCGATGGCCATGGCGGCCGAGGCCGTCTTGGAACGAATCGGCAAGGTGAGCGTCAGGCCGGCCTGGTAAGTGGGATAGCCAAAACCGAACATTTGCGACAGTGCATCGGCGATACCGCCCGGAATCGACGACACCAGGCTGCTGCCGCCGAAAATCGTCGAATCGCTGGGATAGAAGATGCCCCCGCGCCCGTTGGAGGTGTATGCGACGTTGAACATCAGGTTGGGCAGCAGTCCGTTCTTGGATTGCTGGATGCCCAAATCGTCCAGATCGAGCCGCTGCAAGGCGGCCTTCATGGCCGGGTTGATCGAGAGGGCCTTGTTGACTTCTTCTTCGGTATCCACGGTGATCGATTCGGCGGGACCGAGCTCGGCCGATTCGGTGAGATCGATGGGCAGCTTGCGCAACGGAGGGTCCAGATCCACGCCGATCTGGTGCCGCAGGGCATCCTCGGCCTGGATGAGGGCGAAGCGGGCCTGTGAAACCGACAGGTCGTTGGCCGCCAGGCTCTGCTGCGGATTGTAAATGTCCAGCGGGGAAATGGCGCCCAGCTCTAACTGCTTCTCCATGTATTTCAGATATTCGGCTGCCGTATCGCGCGCCTTCTGCTGCACCTTCAGGTTCTCCCGCGCCGAAACCACGTTCCAGTAGTAATTCTCGGCGTTGCTGATGAGTCCGATCAATTGCACACGCAGATTGGACTCCGATAATTTGAAGTTGCTCTGCGCCATCATCAGGGGGATGCGGTTGACGTAGCTTCCGCGGTTGCGGATGAGCGGCTGGCTGACGCCGAAAGTCAAACCGGCGGTGAGCGAGGGATTGTAGCTGGCGAAGGAGTTCGTCTCCGAACTCTTCGCGCCCGAGAAGTTCACATAGTAGCTGGTTCCTTCGGGCAGCGTCTGCGAGTATTGCAGGCTATAAGGCTGAATCAGGCTTTTCGATAACTCGGCGGTGTTCTGCGCCTGGACGGCGCTGGTGGGCAGGCTGGTGGAGCGGGTGGTCGAAAAGCTGGCCTGGGCCACCGGATCCCACACGCCATACGCCGACAGAATGTTGTCGCGGGGAATTTCCAGGCTGATGAGCTGAAGCTGGACATCGGTATTGTTGGCCATCACCAGCTCCAGGAATTGGTGCAGCGAAAGCTCCAGCTTGCCGTCCGCCACGAAATCGTTGATCTTGACCGGGCCGTTCAAGTCGACCTTGACCGGGGGCCGCTTGAAGACCTCGCGGAAATAGGAGGGTTTGGGGAACGAGGAGATCTGCGCCAGCGCGCCGGAGGCCAGCAGAAGGGCCGCAGGGAAGAGTCGCTTCAGCATAGGTTTACTCGCAATGAGCGGTTGTAGGGCACACCATTTGACGTGCGGCCGCGGCCGGACGTGCAGCCGGGACACACGTCTGGTGGGAGCCGGCGGACACCACGGATCGGGTCGTAATGGACGTAAGGGATTAGACGCCGATGGGGAGCGTTATGTTAGGGCCTTTCGCATGGGAGGCCCAGGCCACACTGTGCAGGCTGCCGCCCTGTTAGATGGTGCGGGCCAGTTCCAGGCGGCGCTGTTTCAGCCAGCGCAGGCGGACCTGGTGCTCCTGGTAGAGCGTGCCGAAGCCGGCCCAGTAGTAACCGGCCACGAACAGCCCCAGAAACGGTAGAGCGAGGAAATTGTAAGTCTGCACCGCAAACACCATCATGCCCACAAAGTAACTGCCCACGGCAATTTCGGCGTAGGGCAGCCACCCGCTGCGGCGGCGGTATTTCTTCACTTCCAGGTCCACCCGGCGCTCGCCGATGGCGTACTTGGCGGTGCGCGCGAAGGCCGTCTCCACCCCGAACAGCGCCTCCATCACGGCGCGCGTGTTGATGATGGTCAGCCCCACCCCCACGGCCAACAGCATGGGCAGCATCAGGACCGACCGCTTCCAGTGCCGCGGATACAACTCGCGCTGGGCAAGCACGTAAAACAGCGAAATCGACCAGAATGAGGCGGCGATCAGCGGCAAGTCGAGGAACACCATCTGCATCCAGCCCATGTAAAACCGCACGATCATCACCGGCAGCATCAGGGCTGCGATCACGATCATCAGCGGATAGGAAAAATTGGGCGTGAGGTGCAGAAAGGCTTCCAGCTTGGTGCGCCACGGGATATCGGCCTTCCAGATGGACGGCAGCAGCTTCCAGGCCACCTGCGTGAGGCCCTTGGCCCAGCGCGACTGCTGCACCTGAAATCCGTGCATTTCGACGGGCAGTTCGGAGGGGCAATCCAGGCCT
The DNA here is from genome assembly GCA_035505095.1 of Bryobacteraceae bacterium. Classification (GTDB taxonomy): domain Bacteria; phylum Acidobacteriota; class Terriglobia; order Bryobacterales; family Bryobacteraceae; genus JOPF133. The sequence continues at coordinate 24,765 of DATJRE010000314.1, forward strand.
GGGAGATACATAAAACGCCAGCCTTTCAGCTGCGCGCGGTAGCTCAGGTCGGAATCCTCAGTCAAGGTGTCGTGCTGCCAGCCGCCGGCGTCGGCGATCATCTCGCGGCGCAATATGCCGGCCGTGCCGTTGAAGTTGAAGAAGTAGCCCGCGCGCGACCGGGCGCCGTGCTCCAGGATGAAGTGGCCGTCCAGCAGCATGGCCTCCACTTCGGTGAGGAAATTGTAGTCCCGGTTCAGGTAGCTCCAGCGCGTCTGCACCACCCCCACCTTGGGGTCGGCGAAGAAATGCACCGTGCGCTGCAGAAAATCGGGGGGCGGGCAGAAGTCGGCGTCGAACACCGCCACCAAGTCGCCGGTCGCGCTCTTCAAGCCTTCCTGCAATGCGCCGGCTTTGAATCCGTGGCGGTTGGTGCGGTGGTGGTACTCGATCGGATACCCCATGTTGCGATAGCGTTCCACCAGCGCTTCGGCAAACGGGCCCGTATCATCGGTGGAATCGTCCAGCACCTGGATCTGCAGCCGATCGTGCGGATAATCCATCTTCACCACTTCGTCCACCAGGCGCTCCACCACGTAGCGTTCGTTATAGAGCGGAAGCTGGATGGTCACCGGAGGCAACTGGTCGAAGCGCTTGGGCGGTTCCGTCACGGCATTCTTGCGGTATTTGAAATAGGTGCGGATGATGTCGTACCGGTGAATCCCGTAGACCGAGAGGATGGCCAGAATCGTAAAGTACGGAATCAACATGGCCCAGTCGAACCAGGCCAGTTGATGGATGCCCGCGAAAGAGTTGTCGAAGAAGCCGTGCAGCAGTTTATCGGTAGCCGATCGTGCCACAAACAGCGCTAGTGGATAAGCGTCGGGCATAGAAGAACATCCGCCAACGGTCGGGCCGGTAAAAGGCGGATCGGAGTTCTTTCGAGCAAACTCATTTTAACAAATGGAACGGCGGGCGGGGGTGTCGAAAAATCACCGAAAATCACCGAAAATCGCTCAATGGCGGGCATTTTTGAGGGTCGGATGCCGGATCTTTGGGGGGACCCGACGCAGAATCACGCTGCGCTGCGAAGCCAACCGCGCCAAGAGCGGTAGTGGCACAGAAGAGAGCGGTTTCCCGGCATGCCGGCTTGCCCGAAGCCGCGAACCGCGCCATCGCGTTGTGGCGCGGGGAGCCGTGGTTGTAGTAAACTCAAGGTTTAGTCCAGTGGTTCCGACACACTTTGTGTGTTCCGGCTCCCCAAACAAGAGGTTGCGAGATGCATGCGATTATTGAGACCGGCGGGAAACAGTACCGGGTTGCGCCCGGAGATGTGATCCGCGTCGAAAAACTGCCCGGCGAGGTAGGCGCCGAAATCGAGTTGCCTGCCAAGGCGGCTTTCGGCGATTCCGGCGAGTTGGTCAGCGCCAGTGCGGTGAAAGCCACTATCGTGGGCGAGGGCCGCGGCGACAAGATCATCGTGTTTAAGTTCAAGCGCAAAAAGCAATACAAAAAGACCATCGGACATCGCCAGGCCTTCACTTCGGTGAAGGTGGGCGAGATTGTGTAGGTGAGGGTATGGCGCATAAAAAAGGACAAGGCACTTCCAGGAACGGACGGGATTCCAACGCGCAGCGGCTGGGCGTGAAGGTCTTCGGCGGCCAACTGGTTCCCGGCGGATCGATCATCGTGCGGCAGCGCGGCACCAAAATCAAGCCGGGCGCCAATGTGGGCTGGGGCAAGGACGACACACTGTTCGCCAAAGTGACCGGCGTGGTGGAGTTCAAAGACCGCGGACGGATGGGCAAATTCGTCAGCGTGAACCAGGTCGCGTAGCAGCGGGCAGTTTCCTCGGGGCCGCCGGTTTCCGCCGAAGCCGGCGGCTTTTCTATGTTCATCGACGAAGTCAGAATCCTGGTAAAGGCGGGCGACGGCGGCAACGGCTGTCTGGCCTTCCGCCGCGAGAAATACGTTCCTCGCGGAGGGCCCAGCGGCGGCGATGGCGGCCGCGGCGGCGACGTGGTCCTGGTGGCCAGCGAGCACCAGAACACGCTGCTGCAATTCCGCTTTAATCCCGAGCACAAGGCCGAACGCGGCCGCCACGGTGAGGGTAGCAACCGCACCGGCGCAGAGGGCCGCTCCATCGAAGTGCAGGTGCCCGTGGGCACGGTGGTGTGGGACGATTCCACCGGCCAGCGGCTGTACGATTTCACGCAGGCCGGCGAGCGTTTCATGGTGGCGCGCGGAGGCAAGGGCGGCCGCGGCAATGCGCGCTTCGCCACTTCCACGCACCAGGCCCCCACGGAGCACGAACCGGGCCGCCCCGGTGAAGAGAAGACCCTCCGGCTGGAGCTGAAACTGCTGGCCGATGTGGCCCTGGTGGGCTTTCCGAACGCCGGCAAATCGACCCTCATTTCGCGGATTTCGGCCGCCCGGCCCAAGATCGCCGATTACCCGTTCACGACCCTGGAACCGCACCTCGGCGTCGTCCAGATGGAGAATTACCGCACCTTCGTGGTGGCCGATATCCCCGGACTGATTGAGGGCGCGCACCTCGGCGCAGGACTGGGAATCCAGTTTCTGCGGCACATCGAGCGCACCCGCCTGCTGGCGCACCTGGTGGATGTCTCCGATGCCAGCGGGCGCAATCCGGTGGAGGATTTCGAGACCGTCATGCGCGAACTGGCCAGCTTCAGTGCCGACCTGCTGGCCAAGCCCATGCTTGTGGTGGCCACCAAGCTGGACGCCGCTCAGGATCCCGCGCGGCTGGATTCCCTGCGCCAACTGTCGGCCGCCCGCGGCCTGGCCTTTTTCGAAATTTCCAGCGCCACCGGGCAGGGTATCGAAGCTCTGAAATTCGCCATGGCCGAACGCGTCCTACCGCCCGCGCCGGCGGAATAAAGCAGCCTGCCGTGACCGCGCTGAACCCGCGAACATGGACAAGTACATTTACGACGAAGTGGCCGAGGGCTTGTAGTCGCAGAAAGGCGTGCGGGTTGGCGCGTGCGTCTCTGGGAAACCGATACCGCCAAGCGCTGCCTACCAGGCGGGCAGAGCGTGGACGGCCTTTTCCGTGCCGGGTGGGTGCGCGCCTGGGTGCCGCAAACCGGTCAACGCAGGCTAGCCATCCTGCCGCAAGGCCGTGAGCGGATCCACCCGCGAGGCCCGGCGCGCCGGCGCGTAGCAGGCCAGCGCGGCACAGCCAGCCAAAGCGGCCACCGCCGCTGCGAATGCCGGCGCATCGACGGGCTGCACGCCGAAGAGTAGATTCTCCATCAGCCGGGTGATACCAGCAGCGGTAGCCAGCCCGAAGGCAATGCCCATAGCCGCCAGACGCATGCCTTCCCGGAACACCAGGGCCAGCGCGGCTGAAGGCGGCGAACCAAGCGCCATGCGGATGCCGATTTCCTGGGTGCGCTGGGCCACCGATTGCGAGACGACTCCGTAAATTCCCACGGCGGCCAGGAGCAGCGCCGCCAGCGCGAAGCCGGTGAGCAGCGACATCACAAAGCGCCGCTCAGCGGTTGAGCGCTCCACCAGGCTCTGCATCAGGAACAAGTCGTACGCCGGAATTGCCGCGTCCACCGAGCGGACCTTGGCGGCGAGGGCGTTCACCAGCGGTTCGGGATCGCTCGCCGTGCGGATCACCAGGATCGGAGCGAACAGCGGACTGTCGGCGTAGGGGCGGTAGACTTCCGGGCGGGCTTCCACGTCCAGCCCGAAATGGTGCACGTCGCCGACGATACCGGCGATCGTAATCCAAGGCTGGGTTTCCGGGTTTGGCCCCAGCTTGATGCGCTTGCCCACGGGGTCTGCGCCCGGCCAGAATTTCCGCGCCATGGATTCGTTGATCAGCGCCACGGGCGAGGCCTGCGCATCGTCGCGATCGGTGAAGAGGCGGCCGCGGCGCAGCGGGATGCGCATGGTCGAAAAATAATCGGGCGTGACCACGCGATATTCGACCTCGGGCGCGCCGCCATCGACGGGTCGCGATTTGCCCTCAAACGTGACCGCCGTGCCGAGCGCCGATCCCATCAATGGCAGGCGGCTGGCGGCGCCGACGCTGAGTACGCCGGGGACGGAGAGCAGGCGCTCGCGGATCAGGTGGTAGATGGCTTTGCGCTCGACGGCCGTGCGCGCGCTGACCGGAGTTTGGGTGGAGATGGTGACGACATTGGCAGGGTCGAAACCGGGATTCACGGCCAGCAGACGTTGAAAGCTGCGGATCAGCAGGCCCGAGCCGGTGAGCAGCACCACCGCGGCAGCCACTTCGACAACGACCAGGGCCGACCGGAAGCGGCGGTTGCCGCCGGCCAGGGTCCGGCTGCCGAGGCGCAGGCGGTTGCCGATGCCCTCGCGGAGCACGCTCCAGGCGGGGGGAAACCCGGAGAGGGCGGCACTGAGCAGGATGGCGGCGAAGGCGAAGGCCGCGGTCCGCCAGTCGACGGCAATGGCATAGGCGGGCAGCAAACTGGCCGGGGCGGCCGCGGCGATGAGGCGCACCGCCGCACAGGCCAGGGCAATTCCGGCTACGCCGCCGGCGGTAGCCAGCACCAGCGCCTCCGCCATCATCTGCCGGAGCAACCGCCAGGCGGGCGCGCCCAGCGCCAATCGCATGGCGAAATCTTTCTCGCGCGCCGCGGCGCGGGTAAGCAGGAGGCCGGCGGTATTGGCGCAGGCCATGAGCAGGATCAATCCGGCGATTCCGAGGAGCAGGGTGGTGGTTCCGCGAAAGCGTCCGGTGATTTCGTTTTCGAGCGGCACGGCGTTGAGGACCAATCCGCGGTTGGCATCGGGATACTTCTCGGCCAAAGCCGATCCGATGGCGCGGATCTCATCGGCAGCACGTTTGGCAGGGACTCCGGCTTTCCGCCGTCCGACTACTTTCAGGAAACGGACCATGCGCGGCAGGCCGATCAGTTGGTTCTCCGCGAGCGGCATCCAGACGTCGATTTGGGTGGCCTGGCCGGCCAGGGGTGCGCCGGGATAGTGGAAGTCCGCGGGCAATACGCCGATGATGGTGAACACGCGGCTGTCGAGCACGAGCGAACGGCCGAGCACGCCGGGGCTGCCGCCAAAGTGACCCCGCCAATAGGCGTTCGACAGCACCGCGACCGCCCGCGGCCGGCCGGGGTCGTCTTCGGCGGACGAGAAGGTTCGCCCCAGAACGGGCTGCACGCCGAGCAGGGGGAAGAAGGCGGCGGAGACATAGAGGGTGTCGAGGCGCTCGGCGTCACCGGCTCCGGTGCGCACATCGTTCCACACCGGGCTGAGTGCGGCCATCGAGGAAAAGCTGGATGCGCCGGCGCGAAGATCGAGGAAATCGGGGATGGAGGTGGCCGGCTCGATTTCGGCTTGCCTGGCAACGCGCGTGTCGATGGCCATGAGTTGTCCGGCATGCGGATAGGGCAAGCCGCGCAGCGACAGGGCATCGGCGAGCGTGAAGATGGCGGTGTTGCCGCCGACTCCGAAGCCCAGGGTAGCGATGGCGAGCGCCGCGAAGGCGGGATTGCGGAGGAGGAAGCGCAGCATGTGGCGGGCGTCTTCGAAGACGCCGGTGAGCGGGCCGGAGCGGCCCTGCGGCATGGCGTGCTCGGCCTGTTCGATCCCTCCGGCCAGGTCGCGCCAGTTGCCGCAGGCGGCTTCCACAAGGCGCATGGCTTCGGCGTGGCTCAGGCGGTTGGCGCGGGCGTCCTTGTAGACCTGCTCGAAGTGCTGGGCGAGTTCGGCGACGATTTCGCTTTCACGCGCGGGCTGGATCTGGAGTTCGCGCAGGCGGCCGCGCACCCAGGCATTCCAGTCACGCATGGCTGAACCCCGTGAGGCCGTTGAGGGCGTCCACGAACTCGCGCCAGTTGTGGCGATGGGCGGCCAGCGCCTTGCGGCCGGCGCGGGTGAGGCGGTAGTAGCGGCGGCGGCGTTCGCCGGCCTTCTCGACCCATTTGCCCTCGACCAGCTTCTTCCGTTCCAGGCGGTAGAGCATGGGGTAGAGCGAGGCCACGTGGAACTGGACGCGGCTGCCCGATTCGGACTCGATGAGCTTGGCCAGCTCGTAGCCATGGCGCGGGCGGGCTTCGAGCAGGGCCAGCAGGATCATCTCGGCGCTGCCGCGCTGCACGTCGCGCATATCTGTCTCAGCCATATATGGTCACTATAGATATGGCGTGTGCGCATGTCAAGCACGGGCGCGCGATCCGGGGGCGGTTCCGGTGCGTTACAATCGAGTGCCATGAGAACCCGCCTGCGCGCTTCGCTGGCATTGGCCGCGCTGGCCGCCGCGGCGGCGGTCTTTTCCGCGGCCGCACCTCCTCAGGCCGCCAGGCCCGGCGCGCCGCCGGCGGCCACTCCGCCGATGGGCTGGAACAGTTGGGATTGCTACGGCACTTCGGTGACCGAGGCCCAGGTGAAAGCCAACGCCGAGTACATGGCCAAGCACCTGCTCGCCCACGGCTGGGAATACATCGTGGTGGATATCCAATGGTCGGAACCGCACCCGCACGCGGGCGGCTACAATCCCGAGGCGCACCTGGAGATGGACCGCTACGGGCGGCTGATTCCGGCGGTCAACCGCTTCCCGTCGTCGGCAGGTGGGAAGGGCTTCCGGCCGCTGGCCGACTATGTGCATTCGCTCGGCCTGAAATTCGGCATCCATATTATGCGCGGTATTCCGCGGCAGGCCGTGGCGGCGAATACGCCGGTGGAGGGCGCATCCATACACGCCGCCGACATTGCCAACCGGTATTCGCTGTGCCCCTGGAACCACGACATGTACGGGGTGGATATGGCCAAGCCGGGAGGGCAGGCGTATTACGATTCGATCGTGGGGATGTACGCGGCGTGGGGCGTGGATTTCCTCAAGGCCGACGATATCCTGCGGCCGATTCACCGCGATGAGATCGCCGCGATTCACAAAGCTATCCTGAAGACCGGAAGGCCGATGGTGCTGAGCCTGTCGCCGGGGCCGGCGCGAGCGGAGGATCTGGAGTTTCTGCGGGGCAACGCCAATATGTGGCGCGTCTCCGACGACTTCTGGGACGAGTGGCGGCTGCTGCGCGAGAATTTCACGCTGATGGGCATCTGGGGCGGGGCAGGGCAGCCGGGCGCGTGGCCCGATGGCGACATGCTGCCGCTGGGCCGCATCGGCATCCTGGCGGAGCGCGGCACGGACCGGCACACGCGCTTTACCCCCACCGAGCAGCGCACGGTGATGAGCCTCTGGAGCATCGCCCAATCGCCGCTGATTTTCGGTGGCGATCTGCCAAGCAATGACGACGCCACCGAGGCACTGGTGACGAACGATGAAGTGCTGGCCGTGGACCAGAAGGGGTCGCACGGCCGCGAGGTATTTTCGAGTGGCTCGGCGCGCATATGGGCCGCCGACGCTCCCAGTGGCGGCGCGAAGTATGTCGGCGTGTTCAATGTAGGCGAGCGGGACCAGGAGATCCGCATCCAGTGGCCGGAGCTCGGACTGCCCGAGGCATGTGCCGTCCGTGACTTGTGGGAGCGGAAAGATATGGGCGCGATCCGCGGCGGCAACACCTTTCACCTGGCGCCGCACGCCTCGGGGCTGTACAAAGTGACGCCGGTGTGGTAGCGCGCAAACGGGCGGCTTCGCGGAGCACCGCGGCGTGAACCGTCCGTGGCCTATGTGCGCGGAATGCCTGCCAGCGTGGTAGCGCTCAGTGCGCCGCCCTACTTCCCCGACCAGCACGGCGCGCGCTTACCCAGGAAGGCGCCGATACCCTCCTGGGCGTCGGCGGCCAGGGCATTCATCGACATCACCTCTTTGGCGTACGCGTAGGCCTTGGGCTGGTCCAGATCGATCTGGGTGTAGAACGCCTGCTTACCGATGGCCACCACCAGGCTGCTGGCCTCTGCAATCCTGGCCGCCAGTTGGCGGGCGGCGGATTCCAATCCGGCGGCGGGTGTCACCTGGTTGATCAGGCCCCAATCGGCGGCCGTGCGCGCGTCCACCAACTCGCCGGTCAACAGCATTTGGAGGGCACGCTTGCGGCCAATGTCGCGGGTCAGTTCCACCATGGGGGTAGTGCAGAAAAGGCCGATCTTCACCCCGGGGGTGGCGAACGCTGCCCCTTCGGCCGCCACCGCCAGGTCGCAGGCTGCCACCAACTGGCATCCGGCCGCCGTGGCGATCCCCTGCACCTGTGCGATCACCGGCTGCGGAATGGCGTGCACCTTCATCATCAGCTCGCTGCACACGTCAAAGATGCGGCGGTAGTCGGCAATTCCGCGGCCGGTCATCTCCGAAAGATCGTGCCCGGAGCAGAACACCTTACCGGCCGCCGCCAGGATCACCGCGCGGACCTCCGCCCTGCGGCCGATCTCGTCCAGGCAGGCGATCAGCTCCAGCATCAGGCCCAGCGAGAGCGCATTGCGCCGCTCGGGCCGGTTCAGGGTGACGATGGCCGCGGGGCCTTCGCAATTCAAGGTCAGGTATTCCCAGCTCATATTCCACTCCGCGATATTTCCGCTGCGCTGCGTGCCTGGCGCGCCTGCTCGCGCAGCCGGTTCTTGCGAATCTTGCCCGTGGCGGTGCGCGGCAGCGGGCCGAATTCCACCGCGCGCGGGCACTTGAAATGCGCCAGCCGCTCACGGCACCAGGCAATCAACTCCTCCTCGGTGGTCTGCGCGCCGGGCTTCAATCCGACATAGGCCTTGGGCGCTTCGCCCCACTTTTCGTCGGGGATCGCCACGATGGCCGCTTCCGCCACCGCCGGATGGTCGGCCAGCACCTTCTCCACTTCGATGGAGGAAATGTTCTCGCCGCCCGAAATCACGATGTCCTTCTTGCGGTCGCGCAGCTCGATGTAGCCATCCGGATGGACCACGGCCAAATCGCCTGAGTGGAACCAGCCGCCCGCGAACGCTTCGGAGGT
>DATJRE010000315.1:0-28925 GCA_035505095.1 Bryobacteraceae bacterium
GCAGAGCCAGAAAAGACGCCGCCAGGTACGGCAGAGAAATCGCTACCGGGTTGGCCGGTGTTTCCAGGGCGGCCAGAAAAAGCACCGCCAGCCAGGCGAGCGGGTGCGCCAGGGAATAGGCGCGGGACGGCGCCGACCAAAGCCATACCGCCAGCGCCAGGAGCACCAACGCCAAGAACGGCGGACCCAGCACCGCGACTGGGCGCCCGATCTCGGCGGCGTAGGGGGTGACATCCAGGAAGTCGTTCCCGACGCGCAGCTCGGCCCTGGCCTGCGCCACCGTGGCGCCGCGTTTTAGCCGCACCAGCGCCTTCAGCCGGCTCACCGTTTGGATGCTCTCGACGGTGTGCGAGCGGACGCGCCATTCGGCCACGCGGGCGGCCGGCAGAGGCCGCATTTGGCCCATAAACGGCCCGGTCTCCGTCAGGATCGCCAAGTCGTCCGAGACACGCGTGAACAGCGCCCGGCGGGTCTCGCGGAAACCGCCGGAGACCGCCGCCAGAATCGCCAGGAGCAGGGTTGGCAATGCCACCCGGACGCCCGGACGCTCCAGGAAATGCGACACGCGGAAGCCCTCGCCGGCACGCAGCCAGAACGCGTCGGCCACCGCTCCGGTGCAATGCCCGGCCAGCGCCAGGCGGGCCGGTTCGGGCGTGCTCGAAAGCCACCACCACAGCTCGGCGTGCCATTCGCGGCGCCACTCTTCGCGGATTTCTTCCGGGACCAGCGTCGCGGCGGCGCGCAGCAACAGGGCCGATTCCAGCGGCAGCGGGGTGAGCGGGTACGTCATGCCTTGGAAACCTCCGGAAAGCGGTACCGCGTGCCGGCCGCGGCCAGCGCCGCCTCGCCCGCGGTGGTGACCTGGTAGTAACGCCTGGCCGGCCGGTGTTCGGCGCGGGCCTGTGATTCGCGTTCCCACTGGGCGTGAATCAGTCCCGCCTGTTCCAGCTTGCGCAGCGCCGGATAGACTGTCCCGCTCGGCATGCCCGTCGCCTCCATGATTTCGAATCCGTAGCGCCGGCCGTTCTGAATGGCGTGCAGGACGGTGGCGGTGGCATAGGATAGGGTGGCGGGCATCGAATCTCCTGCTACATATGTATCATCACTACATAGGCGTGTCAAGAACAATCACGGGCAAAATGAGCCTGCTTGCACGCCCGTTAGTTCGGGCTGGGCCGCTCCACGTGATCGATCACCAGGAACTCGGCAATGCCCTTGGCTGGCTCGATTTTCAGGCCGAGCTTCGCGAGCGCAGCCGTCACTACGCTGAGCGGATCGGGGGCGTTCGGGTCGTCTCCCCCAGGCGGCGCGCCCGGCGGACCGACGACCACATCCAGATGGTAATTGAACAGTCCGGTAAGACCCGTTCGGTCGATCACCTTCCGGCCCACCTGGCCTCGAATCAGGCTGCAAATGCTCGCGACGCCCACGCCCACCGCGTTCACTCCCTCCGGCGCTCCGTCGATGTAACCGCAGGGCAGAGGCTGCCCGGGCACAACCGGAGGCGGCAGGCTATTCGGGTTGCCGGGAGTGCAGCCACCTTGTTTTGTCCTTTCCAGCTTAGGGCCGCCTTTGGCCACCGCGAGAGCGTAAACCGGAACTTCTTTACGCTCGCGATGGAGTTTCAGCCGGAAGCGGTCTTCGAGAAGCGCTTGCAGCATGGGCCCCGCCATCACGGCCCTGGTTTGAGGACTCGCCGGCTTCGCGTCGATGGTGTAGCGCTCGGAGTCGACCCAGCTTGGGCCTCCCAATACCGGCCCGTCTTTAAGCTGCGACACCGGCCCTGCCTGCCCCTCCGCATACCGGATATAGGCCATCTGGAGGAGCAGCCGCAGGGGTACGCATCCGGTTCGGAGCATTCCGGGATCGCCGAAGGCGCTTCCTGCTCCACCACCACCGCCTGCTCCGCGGCCGCCGCTGCCAGCGCGTCCACGAGCGTTGGCAATATCCTCCGTGGTACACCGCTTGACGGAAGCCACTTCGAACCTCAGCGCGTCCGCGGCTGCGGATTGCGCGTGCACCGCCGGCGTGTGCAGCATGCCCAAGGCGACGGGCGCCCCCAGCGCCGCCACCCCGGCCGCCGCCAACGCTGCCTTCTTCGCCAGGCTCAAACGGATCGCGGCGCGGTTCCGCATAATGGCCTCAATGCGGTTGGTAAGATCCGCTCCAGTCACGCCGGACACGCACGCCAGCGGCGATTCCACATAGAGCTTGCAGATATTGAGAATGCCTTCGGCGTAGGCGCGCGGCTCGTTGCCGAGTTGTAACACTTCTTCATCGCAGGCGCGCTCGCGTTCCGCCACCATGCGACTGCCGATCCACCAAACCATCGGGTGGAACCAGAAGATGGTCTCCACGAACATGTGAAGCGCAGCCATCAGATTGTCGCGGTGGCGAACGTGACACAGCTCATGCGCGATCACGGCATTGAGCTGTGCCGGGGTCAGACGGTCGAAGATGCCCTGGGGCAGCAACAGGACCGGGCGGAAGATACCGAAGACGCCTGGCTCCAGGAGAGCGGGCGAGGACTTGGCCGGGATGGGCAGTTCGAGGCGCAGCGGCGATCCGGCGCGAACCGCGGCCCGGATGCGCCGCCATCGAACCGACCACGCGCCGGCGATGCCCAGGAAACCGCATGCCCAGATGCCCATTGCGAGCGGGGCGAGAGAACTGTGAGCAGGCGGCGCGGCCGGCCAAGGCGCGGAGACCGGGAGAGCCGTAAACGGCCGGCTGAGCGCATCCACTGCAACGGGCCAGTTGGATGGTGCGGCCGCTGGCGCGGCCCGCCGCGGCAAGTGCCCACCCAGCGCCATCAGCAACGAGAGCGGCACCAGAAACTTGCACGAGGCCGCCAGCCACACTCCGTGGCGCACCCGTGCGCGGTTTTTGCGGAGCGCCAGCGCCAGCAATCCGGCCGCTCCCGCAAACAGAGTGGATTGCCATAGATGATTGGCGAATGGCGCCAGGAAATCGGGGATCATTCCGGTTTCTCCTCTCCGGCGAGTTTCAGAAGGGCCTTTTCCGCCTCTCGCACATCCGCCAACGTCAGCGATCCCGATTCGACCAGGTGCGCCACAATGGGCCGGCTCCGTCCGCCGAACAGGGCCAGCAAATCGTCAACCAGCCTGCGTTCGGCGGCCTCGCGCGAGACCGCCGCCTCGAAAATCAGCGCCGTGGCAATCTTCTTGACCCGGCGCAGGGCCTTCTTGGTTTCGAGCCGGTAAACTGTGGTCTGCACCGTGGTGTAGGCTGGTCTCTTCCTGGCCGGGAACGACTCCTGAATCTCGCGGACCGAGCATGGCCCACGGGTCCAGAGTGCCTCCATAATCTGCAATTCCAGTCTGCTTAATTTTGGACGCGTCATCGGCTTGAACTACCTGCGTTTGTTAATCTACTATAACTGTGGTTAGTCTGCAAGATTTGTTTGCGCCGGGCCCGGCCGGAAAGGCGCCGGGGTCACCAGGGGAGGCTCAAAAATGCCGGTTGCGGCCGCGCTTCGGCCCGCGTGACCGTGATTACCACAGGCTGGCACCGCAGGCTAACACACGGCAGGGGATCTGTCTGCCCGGCGGCGCGGGTTTCCGGCGGTGCCCAAGCGATTCCTTTATCATAGGGAGGAGACCCCGGCATGTGGATTGTTCAGCTCGCTCTGCGCCGCCCCTATACCTTCGTGATCATGTCGTTGCTGATCGCGATTCTGGGCGGCCTGGCGATCGTCCGCATGCCCACCGATATCTTCCCGGAAATCGATATCCCGGTGGTCAGCGTGATCTGGAGCTATGCCGGCGTTTCCCCGGAAGAAATGGCCGAGATCATCACCGTCCGCTCGGAGCGGTCTTTCACCACCACCGTCAACGATATCGAGCACATGGAGTCGGAATCGCTGCCGGGTCTCGCGGTAATCAAGGTCTTCTTCCATCCCAAGGCGCGCGTGGATGCTGCCGTGGCGCAGCTTTCGGCGGCGGCGCAGGCGGTCCTGCATTCGCTGCCCACCGGAATCGTGCCGCCCAACATCATCCGCTATAACGCCTCCAGCGTGCCCATCCTGCAATTGGGCATTTCGAGCGATTCCCTGCCGGAGCAGCAACTCTACGACCTCGGCTACCAGTTCATCCGCACCCAGATGTCCAACGTGCAGGGCGCCAGTTTTCCGCTGCCTTACGGAGGCAAGCCGCGGGAGATTTCGGTGGATCTGGACCCCCGCGCGCTTTACGCCCAGGGGCTTTCGGCTTCCGACGTGGTCAACGCCATCAACTCGCAGAGCCTCATTCTGCCCTCCGGATCGGTCAAAATCGGCGCCCAGGAATACACCGTGAAGCTGAATAGCGCGCCGGAGCTGGCCACCGCCTTCAACCGCCTGCCCATCCGCCAGACCAACGGCACCACGGTGTACGTAGGGGATGTGGCGCACGTGCGCGACGGCTATGCCGTGCAGACCAACATCGTGCGCCACAACGGCGTGCGCGCGGCCTTGCTCACGGTGCTGAAAAACGGCGGCTCCTCCACGCTGGATATCGTGGCCCAGTTGAAGGCTATGCTGCCGCGCATCCGCTCCACGCTTCCTGCCGCCCTCAACCTGAAGCTGATGTTCGACCAGTCGATTTTCGTCCGCGCGGCCATCGCCGGCGTGCTGCGTGAGGCCACCATCGCCGCCATGCTCACCGGCCTCATGATCCTGCTGTTTCTGGGAAGCTGGCGGTCCACCATCATCGTGTGCATCTCCATCCCGCTTTCGATTCTGGCGTCGCTCGCAATCCTCAACTTCATGGGCGAAACCATCAACGTGATGACGCTCGGCGGGCTGGCGCTGGCGGTGGGCATCCTGGTAGACGACGCCACCGTGGAAATCGAAAACATCCACCGCAATTTCGGCATGGGCAAACCGATTGTGCGCGCCATTCTGGATGGCGCCATGCAAATCGCCACGCCCGCGTTCGTTTCCACGCTGTGCATCTGCATTGTCTTCGTCCCAGTGATTTTTCTTACCGGAGCGGCGCGCTACCTGTTCACCCCTCTGGCCCTGGCGGTCGTGCTGGCAATGATGGCCTCCTACCTGCTCTCCCGCACCCTCGTCCCCACCATGGTGCGGTACCTGCTGGCCGGCGAGGCGGCCCGTTATCACGGCGATGCCGGCGTGATGGAGGAATCCGGCCGAGGCGCCTTCGCCGCCATCCATCACGGGTTCCAAAGCTGGTTCGAGCGCATGCGCGCGGGATACCGCGAACTGCTCGCCGCCGCCCTGGCGCACCGCGTTCTCACCACCGCCAGCTTCTTCCTGATCTGCGCCGCCTGCCTGGCCCTGACTCCGTTTCTGGGCGAGGATTTCTTTCCCCAGGTGGATGCCGGCCAGATCCGCCTGCACGTGCGCGCCCCCGCCGGCACGCGCATCGAAGAGACCGAGAGGTATTTCGCGGCGGTCGAGGACAGCATCCGCGCGGTGATTCCTCCCGCGGAGCTCTCCGATATGATCGACGATATCGGGTTGCCCTACTCCGGCGTCAACCTGGCTATGAGCGATACGGCCACCATCGGGCCGTTCGATGGCGAAATCCTGGTTTCGCTGCGCGCGGGCGAGCACGCTTCAAGCTGGGATTACATCCGCAAGCTGCGCGTCCGTCTGAACCGCGAGTTCCCCGGGCTGACGTTCTTCTTCCAGCCCGCCGATATCGTGGGCCAGATCCTGAATTTCGGGCTGCCCGCGCCGATCGACGTGCAGGTGGTCGGGCCCCTGGCCAACGCGTCCGCCAATTACGCCCTGGCGCGGCAGATCGAGACGCGAATGGCGCGCATTCCCGGCGCGGTGGACGTGCATACCCACCAGGTGGTGGACGTCCCCGAGTTGGTTTTCCACGTGGACCGCACCCGCGCCGATCAGATGGGCCTCACCCAGCAGGACGTGGCCGACAGCCTGCTCATCTCCTTGGCTTCCAGCACCCAAATCGCGCCCAATTACTGGATCGATCCGCGCAACAGCGTGGACTACCCGATCTCCGTGATGACCCCGCAATACCGCGTGGATTCCACCGCCGAGCTGCTGCGCACCCCTATTCGCGGAGCCACCCGCACGTCTGGCCCGCAGTTGCTGACCAACGTAGGCAGCCTGGAGCGCGATACCACCGCTTCCGTGGTGAACCACTACAACGTGCAGCCGCTTTAC
The DNA here is from genome assembly GCA_035505095.1 of Bryobacteraceae bacterium. Classification (GTDB taxonomy): domain Bacteria; phylum Acidobacteriota; class Terriglobia; order Bryobacterales; family Bryobacteraceae; genus JOPF133. The sequence goes on from DATJRE010000315.1 coordinate 6,158, forward strand.
GATGTGTACGCCAACGTGCAGGATCGCGACTTAGGCGCGGTGGCCGGCGACGTGGACCGCGTGCTGGCCACATTCCGGCCCAAGCTGCCCAAGGGGAGCTTCTTCGAAACCCGCGGCCAGGTGGCCACCATGCGCAGCTCGTTCGTGGGCCTGGGCCTGGGAATGATTTTCGCCATCCTGCTGGTATATTTCGTGATGGTGGTCAATTTTCAATCCTGGCTCGACCCTTTCATTATTCTGATGGCCCTGCCCGGCGCCCTCTCGGGCATCGTGCTGATGTTGTTTGTCACCCAGACCACCCTCAACGTGCCCTCGCTGATGGGCGCCATCATGAGCATCGGGGTGGCCACGGCCAATAGCATCCTGCTGGTGAATTTCGCCAACGACTTGCGGGAAGTGGGGTCGGACGCCGTTTCGGCCGCGCTGGAAGCGGGCTTCACCCGCCTGCGCCCGGTGATGATGACGGCCCTGGCCATGATCGTCGGTATGCTGCCGATGGCGCTGGGCCTTGGCGAAGGCGGCGAGCAGAACGCCCCGCTGGGGCGCGCCGTGATCGGCGGTTTGCTGCTGGCCACAGTTGCTACTCTGTTTTTTGTGCCGGTGGTGTATAGCGTCTTGCGCCGCAATCCCCCACGTTTCGGGCGGCATCGGGAGATCGAAATATGATGGTGCAGACGGCCGGTCCGCAACCGGGCCGGCAACGGCGTCCGGGGCGGCGTCCGGTGCTGGTATTTTTTAGCGTGCTGGCGGTGCTGGTGGCAGCCGGCATTGTGGGCGGCTTGCTGCCCCGCCTGGCGCGGCAGAAGGTGATGCTGGCGGCCTCCGAATCGCTGGCCACGCGGCGGCCTGTAGTGATCGTCTCAGCCGCGCATTATGCCACCGGCAAAGAAGATATCGACTTGCCGGGCGACATGCAGTCGATTATCGAATCTCCCATCTTCGCCCGCGCCGATGGGTACATGAAAACACGCCTGGTGGACATCGGCGACCGCGTCAAAAAAGGCCAGCTCATGGCCGAGCTGGAGACCCCGGAACTGGACCAGCAGATTACCCAGGCGCACGCCACCCTGGCGCAGGCCACTTCGACCATCCAGGAGTTGCAAGCCGATCTCTCCCTGGCGCGCGCCAACCTGAGCCTGGCACAGGTAACCCGCGACCGCTGGTTGAAGCTGCTCGCCAAAGGCGCCGTTTCCCGTCAGGACAGCGACGAGAAGCAAGCCGATTTCGAAGTCAAGCAGGCGCAGACCCAGAAAGCCGAAGCCACCCTGGCCACCGCGCAGGACACCATCCACGCCAGCCAGGCCAACCTGGGCCGCCTGGAAGAGATGAAGGGCTTCGCGCGCGTCACCGCCCCGTTCGATGGCGTGGTGACGGCGCGCAACGTGGATGTAGGCACCCTGATCAACGCCGGTAACGGCGGCGCCGCGCGGGAAATGTTCCGCGTGGCGCAGATCCAGCCCCTGCGCGTGTTCGTGAATGTGCCGCAGACCTACGTGGAGCAGGTGCGCTCGGGCCAGGTGGCGGAATTGCGGGTGCAGGAAAAGCCCGGCCAGGTGTTCCCCGCCAGGGTCACCAACATTTCACAATCGCTGGACTCCAACTCCCGCGCCATGCTGGTGATTCTGGAAACCCCCAACCCCGGCGACGTGTTGTTTCCGGGAATGTACGCCCAGGTGCGGTTCATCTCCCAGCGCACCCGGCGGGCATTGCGCGTGCCCGGCGACACTATCGTCATCGGCAAAACCGGCGCTCGCGTCGCCGTAGTGGGTCCGGACCACATAGTGCACTATCGCAGCGTGACCCTGGGCCAGGACCTGGGATCGGAAATCGAGGTGACCTCAGGAATCTCGGAAGGGGACCTGCTGGTTTCGAACCCCAGCGATGCCGTGCAGGAAGGCGTCGTCGTGGATGAGCGGCGGAAATAAAGCGGCCACGGCTCAGCCTGCCACGCGTCCCTCCGGCGCCATGCCTTATCATACGGTTTGAATGCCCATCGACCCCTCTGCCCAAGCTGCTTCCACTGCCCGCATTCACCCCGACGCCGTAATCGGACCGGGCGTCCGCATCGGTGAATTCTGCGTCATCGAAAGCGACGTCTTCATCGGCGCCGGCTGCCTGCTGGAACCGTACGTCTACGTGAAGCGGTGGACCACCCTCGGCGAAGAAAACGAAATCTCCGCCGGCACGGTGTTGGGCACCGATCCGCTGGACAAGAATTTCAGCGGCCGGCGCAGCTACCTGCGCATCGGCCATCGCAACAAGATCCGCGAACATTACACCGTTTCCCGCGGCACGGCCCCCGAATCGGTCACCGAAATCGGCGATTCGAACTACATCATGACCTCCGGACACATCGCCCACAACTGCATCATCGGCAACCATACCGTGATCGCAAGCTGCGCGCTGCTGGCGGGCTACGTCGAAGTCGAGGACCAGGCCTTCATCTCGGGCGGCGTAGTGGTGCACCAGTATTCCAAAATCGGCCGGCTGGCCATGATCGGCGGCAATACCCGCATCAATAGCGACGTCCCCCCGTTTTTCCTGTATGCCGGCCACGACGTGGTAGCCAAGGGTCTCAACATGGTGGGCTTGAAACGCGCCGGTTACAAGTTGTCTGACATCAGCGCGCTCAAGCGGGCCTATCAGATCCTCTACCGCTCCGGCCTGAAGTTGCAGGATGCCCTAGCCCGCATCGAAGCCGAAATTCCCACCCCCGAAACGCTACACCTGGTGGCCTTCATCCGCCGCAGCGAACGGGGCATCTGCCGCGAGTAAGGCCCAGTGAGGCCCCACCGATTTTCAGGTTTCCACCGGTTTGGGCGACAATGTGGATGTGACCAGGCGTGAATTCGTAGCCGGCGCTTCGGCGTCGCTCTACGCAGGGGCTGCCAGCGCCCAGGATCGCAACGCCGGAGCGTTGGCGCTGTGGTACAAACAACCGGCTGACAAATGGACCGATGCCCTGCCTATCGGCAACGGCCGCCTGGGCGCCATGGTGTTTGGCGGCGTCAAAACGGAACGCCTGCAGCTCAACGAAGACACCCTCTGGAGCGGTGCTCCCCGCCCGTGGAATAATCCCGAAGCCAAACAGCATCTCGCCGAGGTTCGCAGCCTGGTTCTCGATAAGCAGGACTACGTTGCCGCCGATCGCGTTTGCCGCCAGATGCAGGGGCCCTACAACCAGTCCTATCAGCCGCTCGGCGATTTGCGCATCGACTGGGAGCCTTCGGGGGAAATCGCCGGTTACCGCCGCGAACTGGATCTCGACACCGCCATAGCCCGCGTGTCCTTCCGCGTCGGCCGGTTTCAGTTCGTGCGCGAGGCCTTTGTCTCCGCGCCCGACCAGGTAATCGCCATCCGCTGGACCACCACCGACCCCGCAGGCATGACCCTATCGGCAGGCATCGACAGCCCGGTGCAATCCGGGAGCCAGGCCGATCGCAGCGGCGTGCTGCGGCTCACCGGCAAAGCGCCCGCGCATGTCGAGCCCAACTATGTGCGCTCCGATAACCCCGTGATTTACGACGCCGCCGAGGGCAAGGGCATGCGCTTCGAAGCGCGCGTGGAGGCCATTACCGAAGGAGGGACGGTCACCGCCGGGCAAAACCGCCTCAGCATCGCCAAGGCAAACGCGGTGACCATATTGATCGCCGCCAAGACCGGCTACCGCGGCTACGACCGCCCTCCCGATCTTCCGGCCGCCGAGATTGCCGCCGCCTGCCGCGCCCAATTGGAAGCGGCCCACCGACGCGGCTACGCCGAATTGCGCACGGCCCACATCTCCGACCATCAGAATCTGTTTCGCCGCGTGTCCTTGCAGTTGCCCAAACAAGGCGCCTCCAACCTGGATACCGGCGAGCGCCTGCGCGCCTTCGCCCAAAAACCCGATCCGGACCTTGCCGCCCTGTATTTCCAATACGGCCGCTATCTGCTGATTGCCAGCTCCCGCCCCGGTTCCCAGCCCGCTAACCTGCAGGGGATTTGGAATGAAGAGGTGCGCCCGCCATGGAGTTCCAACTGGACCGTCAACATCAATACCCAGATGAACTATTGGCCCGCCGAAACCTGCAACCTGGCGGAATGCCATGGACCGTTCTTCGACCTCATCGAAGGGCTCAGCAAGACCGGCGCGGAAACGGCCCGCGTGAATTACGGCTGCGGCGGTTGGGTCTCGCACCACAATGTGGATTTGTGGCGCCAATCCGCGCCCGTGGGCAATTTCGGCCAGGGATCGCCCACCTGGGCCAACTGGGCCATGAGCGGCCCCTGGTTTTGCGCGCACCTGTGGCAGCACTATGAGTTTTCGGGCGACCGCGACTTTCTGCGCGCGCGCGCCTACCCCATCTTGAAGTCCTGCGCCCAGTTTTGCCTGGACTGGCTGGTGGACAACCGCGCCGGCCGCCTCACCACCTGCCCCTCCGAATCCACCGAAAACAACTTCATCACCCCCGATGGCCGCACCGCCGAAACCAGCGACGGCTGCACTATGGACATGGCGCTGATCGGCGAGCTGTTCGAGCACACCATCGAGGCGGCTAAAATTCTGGCGCTGGATGGCGATTTCGCCGCCAAACTCGACGCCGCGCGTGCCCGCCTGCTGCCGTTTCGCATCGGCAAGCATGGGCAACTGCAGGAGTGGTCCCGCGATTTCGACGAGCGCACGCCCGGGCAGCGCCACATGTCCCACCTGTACCCCCTGTATCCGGGCGCCGGCATCACTCCCCGGCTCACGCCGTCGCTGGCGCAGGCCGCGCGAGTCTCGCTGGAGCGCAGGCTGGAGGCAGGCGGCGCTTACACCGGCTGGAGCCGTGCCTGGGCCATCGGCTTATGGGCCCGCCTGCAGGATGGCGACAAAGCCTGGGAATCCGTGAGCATGCTGCTCCAGCACTCCACCGGCCCGAACCTCTTCGATACGCACCCGGCGGGCAGCTCCTGGATCTTTCAAATCGACGGCAACTTCGGGGGCGCCGCGGCCATCGCCGAAATGCTGATGCAAAGCCACGATGGCGGCATCGACTTTCTGCCCGCCCTTCCCGCTGCCTGGCCCGCTGGCAGCGTTAAAGGTCTGCGCGCGCGCGGTGGCATCACGGTTGATTTGGAGTGGGCCGGCGGCAAAATCACGCAGGCCACCCTGGGCACCGAATTAGGCGGCGAACGCGTCTTGCGCTTTCCGGAAGGCCAACAGATCCGCAGCCTGCGCAACAGCCGCGGCAACGTGTTCTGGATGACGGACGCCGATGGGGCCGCCCACGTCCAGTTCGAACCCGACAGGCTGTACCAGATCAGCTTCGGCTAGCCTGGGTCTCCGGCCGCGTGATTCGGTTCGCCCGCTTGCGAACGCGCGGGGCTCAACATCGAATCGGAGCGCTCGGTCAACTTTCGGGAAGGCGGGCTTACAAGCTGGCGTGGCATAACTGGCAGGCTGCTTCCGCGTGGTCCGGGTTGGCGCCGGCTAGCGCATAGACCTGGTCGCGCGCCTGCCAGGCCGCGGCGCGCGCTCCATGGGGCGGAAAAGGATGGTGCGGATCGGCGCGGGCCACCAGCAGGGTGACGGTATACCGGCCCACACGATACTGCACCGCGGCCACCGGGTGTTTGCCGTTCTGCACCATGCGGGCGCCTTCCAGCTTCACGGAGGTGGCCGATGGAAGGGGCACATCCAGCCCGGCGTGGTCACGCAGCCAGCGGCGGATCTCGCGCGGGTCACTGGTATGCAGGTCCAACGGTGCGGATTGCCCGGATTCGCGGGCAGCTAGTTGGCGGATGTCCAGGGCGGGGTAGCGCATATCCGCCAGCCACAGGGCCCCGGCCGCCAGGGCTACCGTCGCCATGGCCGCTACCGGCCAAGCCATCCACAGGGAGCTCCGCCGTGCCCGTGCCCGCCTGCTGCCCCTCAGGGCGCAGCGCATCGCCGGCGCGGCAGCCAGCCCGCTTTCCACGCGTTCCCACAGCTCCTCGGGCGCCTCCACGGGCGGCAGCCGATGGGCCAACTCCAGTTCCAGCCAATCAGACATGTTCGCCTCCCTTCCCATCCAGGTTCGACAGGCTTCGCTCCAGCAACTTATGCGCACGATGCAGCCGCGAGGCCACCGTTCCGGCCGCGCACCCCAGCACCTCGGCGATCTGGTCGTACGACATTCCCTCGGTGTAGCGCAGCACCACTACGATGCGCAGGTCCGGCGCCAGGCCGTCCACTGCCTCCTGCACGCGGCCGTTACGCTCCTCGCGGAGCACTTCGGCCAGGCTGTCCCCGGTGGCGCGTAGGGTGCTGCGGAAGCCTTCTCCCAGTGGCAGCCAGCGCCGCGCGCGGCGCCGTTGATCCAGGCAGCGGTTCACCACCAGGCGGTAGATCCAGGTCTCCAGCCGGGAATCGCCGCGAAAATCGGCCAGCGAGGAGAACAGCTTCAGGAAGGTATCCTGGGCAATGTCCATGGCCTCCGCCGGCTGGCCGGCAAACCGCAGCGCCACCGAGTAGACTTTGTCTTTGTACAGTTCGAACAGCTCGCGGAACCCATCCCGCTCGCCGCGGCGGCAGGCCGCCACCAGTTCGGATTCCGACCGTTCCAGCACCATGCGCAAAACGCTACTCCTTGGACGCCGCAGCGGGCCGGTTTCTTCTCGCGCGGTCTCCCGCGGCCCGCGCTCAGTTCCCGATAGCAATATACAGAGTCTGCGAACCGCTGGTGCTGCCCTGGGTAAAGGTAAGGGGCGTCAGGGAGTTAGCGGCCACCGTGGGAACCACCACGTTGAACTGGTATAAGCCTACGTAGGTTTGCGCCAGCCCCTGGTATTGCGGCGCGGCTGCCGGCGTCCCACCGAAGGAGAAGCTGACCGGGGTGGCCAGAGTGTTGTTCTGCTGCACGATCGTGCCTGCCGGAATGCTGGGGGTGACCGGGCCGAAGCCGACGCCGTACATCACGATGATGTCCCCCGGTTGAGCCAACTTCGACGTCACTCCGGGGATGGTATTCGGCGGCAATACGTAGACCGGATTACCCGACGAATCGGTTTGGCCGGGGAAGGTAGCCACCACATACTGCTTGCCGTTAATCAGGAAAGTGGCTGGCGCCACCAGCCCCGGCTCCAGCGCATTCACCGTGACGGTATAGGTGCTGGTGACGCCGGAGGGGGTGGTCACCACCAGCGGCTGAGCGCCTGGCGTCACCGTGAAGGGCACCTGAACATTCACCTGCCCGGGGCTGATGTATTCCACAAAAGCCGACTGCCCGCCAATGGTGACGGAGGTTCCATCGAGCGAGGTGGGCGCGTTCACGCCGTTAAAATCTTTGGTCTCCCACGACCGCGTATCGATGGCCAGCGCGGACCCGTAGATTTCAATCCAGCTCCCCGGCGCCACCGACCCGAAGCCGCCGAATGCCGAGGCCGTCACTACGCCGCCGGTGCTGATAGCGGGCACGTTGGGGGTCAGCTTGCGGACCACGTAATTCTCGCTGTCCGCGATGTAGACGTTCCCGCCGTTATCCACCGCCACGCCCGTTGGGAAGTTGAGCTCCGCCTGGTTGGCTGCGCCGCCATCTCCGTAGCTTCCGGCAAGGCCAATTCCTGCGATGGTCTCGATGATGCCGTTGGTTCCCACTTTGCGAATCCGCTGATTGGTGTAATCGGCAATATATAGGTTTCCCTGCTGGTCCAGGGCAATCCCCTTGGGGTAGAAAAGCGATGCCAGGGTGGCGGGACCGCCATCGCCCAGAGGGTTGTTGGAACCGGTGGGGGCACCATCGCCCACCACCGTGCTGATAATGCCGTTGGTGGCGATTTTGCGGATCACGTGGTTGTTGCTGTCGGAAAAGTAAACGTTGCCGGCCGAATCCACGGCAATGCCTATGGGCGTATTGATCAGAGCATAGATGGCCGGTCCGCCATCCCCCTGGTAGCCTTGGCCCGAGGGAGGGCTCGACCCCGCCAGAGTCGTAATCTGCGGGCAATTCGTGGAAATGGTGCTGGTACCCGACTTCGTCTCGCAGGCCGTGGCGTACGTGATGGCGCCGTTGACCGAGGTCACTTTGCGAATGCGGTTGTTGGTGGTGTCGGCAATGTATATGTTGTTCGACGAATCCAGCGCAATCGAAATGGGCAGGTCCAGTTGCGCTGTGATGGCTGCGTTGTTGTCGCCGGAATATCCCGCTCCGGCGCCATTGTCGCCCGCTACCGTGAAGATATCGCCGTTAGACGTCACCTGGCGAATCACGCTGTTCATGTAGTCCACGATGTATACGTTTCCGGCCTTATCCAGCGCCACGCCGGTAGGCTCATTGAGTTCCGCGTCGATGGCGGCACCGGTGTCGCCGTAGTACCCCGCGGTGCCATCACCCGCGAAGGTGTTGATGGTGCCAGCGCTGATTTTACGGATGCGATCGTTGAGTTGGTCGGCGACGTAGATGTTGCCGGATGAGTCCACCGTGAGGTTGAAAAGGCCCCAGAACTGGGCTTGGGTGGCGGGGCCGCCATCTCCGGCGTACCCGAAGCTGAAACCCAGAATTCCGGCGATGGTGTTAATCGTGTATCCACCAACGGTCTGGGCGCCTGCGGGCACGGCCAAACATAAGGCGAAACCGGCCCAAAAGACCAGCACCCTGAGGTGCCACCTGTAGCGATTCACTTTGAATTTGTCTCCCCTTTATTCCCGACGCCACGGCGGCGTGGATAAACTTACATCCTAGCAAGATGATAACCACTTGGGACGCACTGACAGATCAGCCGGTTACGGGGATTGCGGGGCATCGCCGAATCCCAGCGGCCACACCCGTGGCGGCGCCGGCACGCGGCCATTCCGGGCGATTGTGCAGCGTGCCGCGATTTATCAGCCCCATCCAAATTCTCTATTCGCCCCCGCTTGGCAAATGGGTTATGTTAGCCCACGGCAATATTCAAAACGGGGCGTGCCGGTTGCGCACGCCCGTGCCTCTTGCGCCACGCGGCGCGACCCCGCATCGCAAACCTGCGACCCTGGTGCGGCACCCCCGGCGCGCTCCACGCCTTGAGCGGTGGCCGCCCCGGTCATTCGCGAATTCCCTGGTTCCTTGCGATGGCTTCCTACGCGGCAATTATAGCGTGCGTCTTTGCGTGCGACGGCTTCGGTGGCATCCTCGCCGCCCTGATTGCGCTGCCGTATGGCTTGGCCATGGCGCACTCATGGCCTGCCCGGTGCTGGGGATTTCTCGATTGCGCTACCTCGGCAATCGTGAGCAGCGAATCGCGGCCATGCAGGCGTTCGTGAGTATCCGCAAGCAAGCCGCCGAAACGCCGGATGCCGTGGAGGTGGTGCGCCGTCTCCGAAGCGGTGACCGGGTCGACAGGCTTGCCGCAAAGTGAACGTCCCGGCGGAACACGACGCAATTGAGAAGCCGTTCGCCGCACTGACTTGTATTCCGATCGACAGGCAGACGGGGCGTCAGGCCGGAGATACCTCCGGAGCTAGTGCTTCCGGTTTCGGGTCCGGAGCATCGCGCCCCACACCGCAGCGCTGGCGGCAATCAGGGCATCGCCAGGTTCCACCCCATGGCTCTTTCGGTAACCACCTAACCGTTTATTGATCCCCGTGGATTTCCTTCAACAACCGGTCCACGCGATCCCGCTCGTCGGGGTTGCGGGTGACCTGCAGGGCTTTTTCGGCCAGCAAGCGCGCCCGGTCCACTTCGCCTAACTTGAAGTGCGCATATGCCAGATTATAGTAATAGCGCGGCGCCTCCACCGGCGGCAGGCGCTTCACCGCGCGGAATTGCTCCACGGCCTCGCGGAACGCTCCGGTCTTCACCAGCAGGATGGCCAGCTCGTGATGCGCCGCATCCAGGGCCGGGGCCAGGGCGATGGCCTTCCGCAGGGCGGTGATGGCGTCATCCGGCCGATCGGCAGCCGCCAGGACGCGGCCGTATTCCAGGTACATGGCGGCGTCGTGGTCGCCCAGGCTTTCGGCGCGCGCGAAATGCGTGGCGGCTTCCGGGCCGCGGCGTTCGTGCGCCAAATATTCGCCCATCCCCTGCTCGGCCTCGGGGCGTTCGGGATAGTCGTGCAGTGCCCGGTCGAAGGCGGCGTGCGCCTCGGCGGTGCGGCCGGGATAATCCAGCAGCATCTCCGCCAGGGCCAGCCGTGCTTCCAGGCCGGCTTTGGGAGTCACTTTCGGCGCGGGTTCGGATTGCGGCAGGCGGACTTGAAAAACCGCCGCGTTCAGGCGGCTGTTATCCAGGTACGCCCGCAGGTCCGCCTCCACCTGTTCGATCGGCTTTCCGTAGGTCTTTTGAAACGCCTCCACGCTGCCGCCGTGCATCAGAGCGTCCATCAGGCTTTTCAGCCGCGGGCTGTAGGTGTTGTCGAGCGCCAGCATGTGGACCAGCGCCCAGCTTTCGGCGTAAAACATTTCGGCATCGGCCTGTTTGTTATACACCTCCGAGGATCGGGTGGCCGAAACCAGCGTGCGCAGATCGATCCAGCGGCCCTCCGCCAGGGCCTCGAGGCGGGCGGGGATCACCCGGCCCACCACCACGAAAGCGCCATGCGGCTCCAGGTTGGAATAGACTTCCGCCAGGCCTTCATCCAGCCACACGGGAATGTCGTGATTGGTGGACCGCAGGATCAGGTGCGTGTATTCGTGTACAGCCATGGGGTATTGGTCGGCCTCATCGTTCTTCATGAGGATGTAATCGTGCCGTGATCCGGGGTGAAACGCCGCGTCGGCAATCTTGCTGGTTTCGTAGTACCGGAATTGCTTCGGAGAACGGAAACAGACGATGCGCACCACCCGCCCGCGGCCGTTCAGCCCGTAGGCCTGCTGGAAGAAGCTGCGCACCTGCTCGAAATGGTGCAGCAAGTCGCGTCCGGCCGGCTCGCCGCCTTCGGTAAACAGGTCGAAATGCGCCGAGCGGATCTCCGTCCAACGGTCGTCACGGGCCGCCAGGGCACAAGGACAAGCGAGCATGCCGGCCGCCAGAAGCGCCGGGAGTGTTCTACGCCACGAGATGGGACACGGACGCCGCTTCACTGGTCAATTTCTCGAAGAACCGCCTGATCAAGAGGCGAGCTGTGGTATCGAGCAAACGCTGCCCTACCGAAGCCAGAGTGCCGCCCACCTGCACGTCTCCCTGATATTGTATGCGGCACCCAGGCCCAGCGGGCCCCCCGGCGGCCCCGGCGGCGGGCGCCTCCAACGCGCTCAAGGTGAGCAGGCCGTCACCCTTCATGAAGCCGATTTTGCCCTGGCCCTCCACGATCAGCCGGAAGCTGGCGGGAGGGTTGGAATCGGCGATCCGCACCTTGCCCTGGAACAGCCCCGACATACTGGCCAGCACCATCTTCATGCGCATGGCGTATTCGTTTTCGCCCACGCGCTCCAGCGATTCGCAGCCGGGCATGGCCCGCGCCAGCACCTCCGGGTTCTGCAACAGCGCGAAGGTCCGCTCCTGCGAAACCGCCATCGCATATTCGCCGGCGATTTTCATGCCGCCCTCGAAAGCGCCACGGCCAGCGCGCGGCGGGTGTGAATCCGGGCCAGGTGGCGGCGGTAATCGGCGGAGGCATACAGGTCGGAATTGGCCTCTTCGCCCTCGCCCACCAGCGCCGCAGCCTGCTCCGCCGAGCCGCCTTCTTCCAGCAGCTTTTCCGCGGCGCGCGCGCGGAAGGCGTGCGGCCCCATGCCCGTCACGCCGATGCGCGCCATGGCGATACGGCCGCCCTCGCGCTTCACGCGCACGGCCACGCCCACCACGGCAAAACCGGAGGCCGGATGGGCGACTTTTTCGTAGCAATAGCCCTCGTGGGCATCTTCGATGGGGACGCGCACAACCAGCACCATCTCGCCGGCTTCCAGGGCCGTGGTGAAGGCGTCCAAAAAGAAATCGCCGGCTTCCACGGTGCGGTCGGAATGCGTCGCCACCAGGTGGATGCGGGCTTCGAGAGCCAGCAGCGCCGCGGGATAATCGGCTGCCGGATCGGCGTGCGCGATGCTGCCGCCCAGCGTGCCCATGTTCCGCACCTGCACGTCGCCGATGTGGCTGGCGGTTTCGGAAAGCAGAGGGCAGCGCGCGCGCACCACCGCCGACGTCTCCACCGCATGATGCGTGGCCATGGCGCCGATCCGCACGAAGCCGCCGTCCTCGCTAATGGCGTCGAGGCCCGCGATGCGGCCCAGGTCCACCACTTCGGCGGGCGTGGCGAGGCGGAGCTTCATCATGGGGATGAGGCTCATACCGCCGGCCAGGATCTTGCGCTCGCCCGAAGCGACCAGTGCCAGGGCCTCGCCGAGCGATTGTGGAGCGGAATACTCGAATTCCTGCGGTATCATGCCTGGCCTCCCTGAATGACTTTCCAGATCTTCTCGGGCGTGAGCGGCATATCGATGTGGCGCACGCCCAGCGGCGCAAGCGCATCCACCACCGAGTTCACCACGGCGGGGGAACAGCCGATGGTGCCTGCCTCGCCCACGCCTTTCACGCCCAGCGGATTCACGGGCGAAGGGGTTTCCGTGTGACTGCTTTCGATCCACGGCATCAGGTGCGCCTTCGGCAGGGCATAATCGGTCAGCTCGCCGGTAATCAATTGGCCGTTTTCGTCGTACACGGCCTGCTCCCAGAGGGCCTGGCCCAGCCCCTGCGCCACGCCGCCGTGCACCTGCCCATCCACCAGCAGCGGGTTGATGATTTTGCCGCAATCGTCCACCGCCACGTAGCGGCGGATCTGGATATCGCCGGTTTCGCGGTCCACTTCCGAGACCACCACGTGAGCGCCGAACGGAAAGGTGAAATTGGGCGGTTCCCAGAAATGCGTGGCCATCAGGCCCGGCTCGGTAGCCGGCGGCAGGCGCTTGGCGTTATAAGCCGCGCCCACCATCTCGGCAAACGAGACGGATTTGCCGGTCTGCTCGTCCACGCACTGGCCGCCCGAAAGGGTCACGCTGGAGGCGTCCAGCAGCATGGCGCCGAATTTCTTCAGCTTGGTCTTCAAATCCTGCAAGGCGTAAAAGAGCGCCGCCCCGCCCACTGCCGTGCCGCGGCTGCCGAAGGTGCCGATGCCGTACTGCACCACCGAAGTATCGCCATGAATCACCAGCACGTCGTCCATGGGCACGCCCAGCTCGTCGGCCACCACCTGCGCGAAAGTGGTTTCCTCGCCCTGGCCATGCGGCGAAGCGCCGGTCAGGACGGTGACCTTGCCGCTGGGCTCGATCTTCACCGTAGCGCTTTCCCAGCCGCCGGCGGGCATCGCTGGCGAAGGGCCCATGGCACAGATTTCGCCGTAGGTGGAAACGCCGATGCCCATCAGCCGGCCCGCCTCACGCGCCTGCGCCTGCTCCATGCGGAGAGCCGGGTAGTCCACTTCCTCCAGCGCCTTGCGCAGCGGCGCCGCGTAATTGCCGCTGTCGTAGCTGAGGCCCGTCGGGGTGGTGTACGGAAACTCGTCATTGCCCACGAAATTCTTCAGCCGGAGCTCGACCGGGTCCATCCCCAGTTCGGCCGCCAGAATGTCCACCATGCGCTCGATGCCATGGGTGGCTTCCGGACGGCCGGCGCCGCGGTAGGCGTCGGTGGGTACGCAATTGGTGAACGCGCCCACGATATCGGCCGAGACGCTTTTGAACTTATAGAGGCCCGGCATCATCAGCACCGAAAGCGTGGGAATCGCGGGCGTGAGGAGCTGCAGGTAAGCGCCCAGGTCCTGGATCAGCTTCAGCTTCAGCCCCAGCATAGTGCCATCGCGCCGCGCCGCCAGTTCGAAATAATCCACGTGGCCGCGGCCGTGGATGGTGCAGGTGAAATTCTCGCGCCGCGATTCCACCCACTTCACCGGCTTGTGAATGCGCATGGCGATGAAGGCCATGAGCGCCTCTTCGGCATATACATTGAGCTTGGAGCCGAAGCCGCCGCCCACTTCGGGCGTGATCACGCGCAGGCGGTTTTCGGGCATCCCCAGAATGCCCGCCACCAGGGTGCGCATGAGGTGCGGAATTTGCGTGGAGGAGTACAGCGTGACGGAGTTTTCACCTTGCCGCCAGTCGGCCACCACGCCGCGCGTTTCAATGGCCGTGGGGATCAGCCGCTGGCTGGTGATGCGCTGTTTCACCACTACGTCGGCCTCGGCGAACGCCTGCTCGATGTTGCCGCCCTCCTGGTGGAAAGTGAAGGCCACATTGCCGGGCCATTCGGGATGCACCGCCGGCGCACCTTCGGCCAGAGCTTTTTCGGGATCGGCCACCGCGGGCAGGGCTTCGTAATCCACTTCTACGAGGTCAGCCGCGTCGCGCGCCAGGTAGCGGTCGGTTGCCACCACTACCGCCACGGGATGGCCCACGTAATAGACGCGATCGGGCGCCAGCAGATCGTGGTGCGGTACGCGCAGGCCGGGCAAGGAGGCGGCGCACGGCACGGCGCCGAGGCCGGCGGTATCCCTGGCGGTGAACACCGCCGTCACACCGGGGCGCGCGGCTGCGGCGGCGGTATCGATGCCGCGGATTTTGGCCGCGGCGTGCGGGCTGCGCACGATGCAGGCGTGGTGCATGCCGGGCATCTTGATGTCGTCGAGATACACGGCCGTGCCGGTAATCAGGCGCGGGTCCTCCTGGCGGCGGATGCGCTTGCCCACCAGGGCTTCGGGCTTGGTGATGGTGGTGGCCATGCTACGCCTCCACCTTGCCAGCGGCGGCTTTCACCGCGTTGACAATGTGCTGGTAGCCCGTGCAGCGGCACAGATTGCCCTCCAGGCCGTGGCGGATTTCGCGATCCGTGGGGCTGGGGTTATCCGCCAGAAGTTGTTTAGCGGCCATGATCATGCCCGGCGTGCAGAATCCGCATTGCAGGCCATGCTGGTTCCAAAAGGCTTCCTGGACGGGATCGAGCTTGCCGTCAGTGGCCAATCCTTCGATGGTGACGATCTCGCGGCCATCCGCCTGCACCGCAAACATAGTGCAGGACTTCACCGCCCGCCCTTGCAGCATGACGGTGCAGGCGCCACAGATCGAAGTTTCGCAACCGATGTGGGGTCCCGTAAGACCCGCCACTTCGCGTAAGTAGTGGATGAGCAGCAGCCGTGGCTCGACCTCATCCGTATAGGGCTTACCGTTGATATGCAGGGAGATTTTCCGTGTCATTCCGCATCCCAACCCAGACGGTTATGAAGTTATCAGAATCCACGGAAAAATCAAAGGGCGGGGTGGACGATTGCAGCCGATTTGCGCGGCACCCCGGTAGCCTGCGCGTGACAAGGCACCGCGGTTGCCGGCGCGGCGGCCTGCCCTTCCACCCTTTCCACCCGGTCAGCGCCCCTTGACTTCCCGCGCCGATTCCCGCACCCTGAACTTTTATGCCCCTCTACCAGGTCGTTGTCCTGGCCATCGTCCAGGGCCTCACTGAATTTCTGCCCGTCAGCAGCACGGCCCATCTCTACCTCACCTCCTGGTTGTTGGGTTGGAACGCCGAAGCGCTGGATTTCGATATCGCCCTGCACATCGGCACGCTGTTCGCCGTGCTGATCTATTTCTTTTCCGACTGGGTGCAGATCATTTCCCAAGGTTTCAAGCTGGGCAAAGCCCATGATGAGGAGCTGCGCCAGAATCCCAAGCTGCTGTGGCTGCTGGTCATCGCCACCATCCCGGGAGGCATCGCCGGCCTGCTTTTCGATAAACAGGCGGAGACCGACTGGCGCAGCCCAATCCTGATGGGCGCCATGCTGGTGCTGGTGGGCGTGCTGATGTGGTTTGCCGAAGCCACCAGCCTGGGCGCACGCGGTCTCGGCTCAGTGCATGAAACCGACGCCGTCACCATCGGGATTGCGCAGGCTCTGGCGGTGGTGCCGGGAACCTCCCGCAGCGGCATCACCATCACCGCCGGGCTGTTCCGCAACTTCAACCGCGAGGCGTCCGCGCGTTTTTCCTTTCTGCTTTCCACGCCCATTATCGGCGCCGCCGCGGCGAAAGCCCTCTACGATATGCACAAACAGGGCGGCATGCACGCCATCCTGAATACCTCATTCCTGGTGGGCGTGGCGGTGAGCGCGGTTACCGGCTGCCTGGTGATTGCCTGGTTCCTGAATTACCTGCGCCGCAGCAGTTTGCGGCCGTTTATTTATTACCGCATCATTTTTGGCATAATAGTGCTTGCTCTGGCTTTCATCCGCCGGCCAGCGTGATGAAGCTACTATCGCCTACTCCATACCGGCGTCTCAACGAAGTCACCGGCTTTGTGCTCCTTTCGCTCGGCCTGGTGACCGTGCTGAGCCTGATTTCCTACCATGCCCAGGACCCCTCCTGGGACACCGCCTCTGGTGCCCACCCCCTTAACCTGGTGGGCTACCCCGGCGCGTACTTTGCCGACCTGCTGTTCCAGGTGCTGGGCGCGTCGGCGTTCCTGCTCCCGCTGCTGACGTTTTTGCTCTCCTGGAAGTGGATCCGCTCGGATGACCTGGAGGCTCCCGCTATCAAGCTGGTGGGGTCGGCCCTGCTCACCCTGGGGGCCTGCGCGACCCTCTCGTTTCTGCCCTTGCGGCTGTTCGGCGGGGTGATCCGCATCGGTGGCACGCTGGGTTATGCCATCGCTTCGTACCTGGTGGATTCGCTCAATATAGCCGGCGCCGTGGTGGTCACGGGCACCGTGGTGGTGGTCTCGATCTACCTGGTTTCCACTTTCACCATTGCCAAACTGGCGGAGTGGCTGGCGCATCCCGTGGCTTGGCTGCAGACGCGCGCGGATGCCTGGCATGCCTGGCGTGACCGCGTGCACCAGCGCTCCATCGAAAAGGCCCAGGCCGCCGCCCGGAAGCGCTTCGAAAAGAACCAGCGCCGCACCGGCCAGCCCGAATCCGCCGGCGAAGGCGCCCCGCCGTCCTCGGCGGATACCCCGCCGTGGGAGGAGACCCGCGCCACCGTGCACGCGCCCGCCGGTTATGCCCCGGAAGCGGCGGCCGAACCCGAGTACGCCGAGCCCCAGGAACATGCCGAGCCGGAGATCCCCATTTGCCCTCTGGAGGAACCCGCTCCTGCCGCCTCCCTCGCCCAAGCGCCGCCGGCAGCGCCCCAGCCCGCGCCGGTTTCCACGGGTACCCAAAGCCGCCCCGCAGGCACCCGCCCGCTGCATTTCGAGCTGCCGCCTACCGACCTGCTGAACGAACCTCCCGGGCGCAATCCCTACGACCAGCAGGAGCTCAAAGAGACCGCCGCCCGCATCAAGGCCAAGTTCGAAGAGTTCGCCGTGCTCGGCAACGTGGTGCAGATCAACCCCGGCCCGGTGGTCACCACCTTCGAATTCAAGCCCGAAGCCGGCATCAAGCTCAGCCGCATCACCAACCTCACCGAGGATCTCGCCCTGGGCCTGCAGGCCGAGTCGATCCTGATCGAGCGCATTCCCGGCAAATCCACCGTGGGCATCGAGGTGCCCAACACCCGCCGCGAGCTGATCGCCTTGCGCCAGATGCTCGAGTCCGAGGATTTTACCGGCTCCAATTCCCGACTTACCATTCCGCTCGGCAAGGATATCAACGGCCGCATTCGCGTGGCCACGCTCGAATCCATGCCGCACCTGCTGATCGCCGGTTCGACCGGCGCGGGCAAGAGCGTCATGATCAACTCCATGATCATGGCCATCCTCTACAAGGCCACTCCTGACGACGTGCGCCTGATCATGGTGGACCCCAAGCGGGTCGAACTGGGCATGTACGAAGGCATCCCGCACCTGCTTACGCCGGTGATCATCGACCCCAAGAAGGCCACCAATGCCCTGCGCAATGCGGTGCTCGAAATGGAACGCCGCCTGCGCCTGCTGGCCGAACAGGGCGCCCGCAATATCGACCAGTACAACAAGAAGATCCAGAAACTGCGCGAGCAGCCCCGCAACCTCTTCGCCGACGAGGAAGCCACCCAGGACGAGCTGCGCCCGCTGCCTTATATCCTCATCCTGATCGATGAGCTGGCCGACCTGATGATGCTGGAAGGCAAGAACGTGGAAGAGAGCGTCACGCGGCTGGCGCAGATGGCGCGCGCCGTCGGCATGCACCTGGTGCTGGCCACCCAGCGGCCCAGCGTGGACGTCATCACCGGGCTGATCAAGGCCAATTTCCCGGCCCGCATCAGCTTCCGCGTGGCCACCCGCGTGGATTCGCGCACGGTGCTCGACGAGATGGGCGCCGAACACCTGCTGGGCAAGGGCGATATGCTCTTCCGGCCGCCCGGCTCCTCGCGGCTCACCCGCGTGCACGGAGCGTTTGTTACCGAAACCGAAATCAACCGGGTGGTGGATTTCTGGAAGGAGCAGGCTGCCCCCGAGTACGACCAGTCCTTCCTGATCGCCCCGCCCAGCGACGACGAGACCGCCGAAGAAGAACCCGTCTCCGGCGAGCAGGACCCCATGTACGAAGAGGCCGTCCGCCTGGTGCTGCAAATGGGCAAGGCGTCCACCTCCACCCTGCAGCGCCACCTGCGCCTGGGCTACGGCCGCGCCGCCCGCATTCTGGATATGATGCAGCGGGACGGCATCATTGGCCCGCCGGATGGCAGCCGCCCCCGCGACGTGCTGAAGCGCCCCGACTGGCTACGAGAGGTGGAAGACCAGGTGCGGTAGCGCCGGGAATTTGCGTTCCGGCTGCCGCGGCTCCAGTACCGTCTGGTTCTCTCACGACCGAGTCCGGCCCGTCTTCGGCCGGTGCCCTGATGTATACTGCTTCGAGAATGACCGCACCGCGCGGCGGTCTGGAAACGCGCGGCACGGGGATTCGTGGCCTGGGTAACCCGCAAGACGCTGAGACGCCGATATGTTCGATCCACCCAAGGGGCACTGGGAAATTCTGCCGGTCTCGCGGGCCACAGCGAAGGACCGGCGGTTCGACCTGCTCGACCGCCCGGACCTGGAGTGTTTCCTGCGCGGCGCCCTGTTCGATTACCGGATCATGGTCAATCTGCGGCAACTGCTGGCGCCGACCGATCCGGTCTCCCGGTTCACCGATCACGAGGTGGTGGATACCATCGCATGGCGCCTGGCCACCAAGGAGCTGGTCATCCGGCAGGCCGACTGGAAGGGCACCAGCCCCCCTTCCGGTGGAGGGGGCGGTGACGATGATGCGCAGGTCAAGCCGGCGCAGGACCTTCCCGACGCTCCCTCCACCCCGCCACCGGCCGAAGAGCCGGACCCAAACACCTTCGGCAGTAACCTCGATGCGCAGGCGCAGGCAGGCGCCCTGGGTGCCGCGGCGGCGGCGGGCACGCCATTCTGCCAGCAGTGCGAAAAAGCCAAGAAGCCCGCGGCGCCGAAGCCCACCCCTCCGCCTAAGCCCCTTCCGGGCAATCTCGTCGTCACAGTGACCGACGCGAAAACCGGGCAGGCGATTGATGGCGCGAAAGTGGACATCAGCGGGCCGGAATCGAAATCGGGAAACACAGACGCCTCGGGCAAGATCGCATTCAACAGGATCACGCCGGGGAGCTACACGGCCAAGGTTACCAAGGACACCTACGCGCCGGGCAGCGGCACCGCAACGGTCACACCTAACGCCACCGCCACCCTCCCCATAAGGTTGACTCCGGGAACCGTCACCCTCAGCGTGGACGGAGTTGCGGCGGGAGATAAGGTCACCGTGGGCGGATTGATCGTACGGAACTTCGACAGCAACAACGCGCCACGAAAAAAACTGACCATTTCGGCAGTGTCGCCGGCGGGTATCGCCGGCAATGTGACCTTCCAATGCGGCAGCGCCAAGGTGAAGTTCTACGACAGTGCGGCCGCGGGATCGCAGATCGCCATTGACGGCGCGGCCAATGTCTTCGCCGCCGGGAGTCTGCCGAAGACTCTGTACGCGGAGGGCGTGGACGCCAGCGACACCATGCGGGACATCACGGTTTCGCTGGATTTCGGACCGCGGATCAAGGTGGATTCCGCCACCCTGACGGTTTTGTGGGTAGATCAGCCGACCATGCGGTTTTCCGGTCAGATCTCGCCCAACAATTCCAAGAAGAATGCGTATAAGGGGTGGACGAAATCGGGCACTCTGGATTTGGGGCTCCAGGAGTACAATGCCACCATGGGCGCGCGCATAGGGTGGGGTTCGGAAGCGAATGCGAAGGTGCATCCAACCAAATTCAAGTACCCCGGAAGCGACCTGAAGCTGGAGCGCGATTACGACTATAGAGACTACAACGGCAATACCCAGATGGACTCGGGAACTCGCAGCGCCACGCTTCCACCCGGAAATGACACGGGGCCGCCACAGGCCCGCGACGACGACCCGGATCCGGACGATACCATCTATGACTTTGACGCCGCCGGATTGGCCATTCCCAACGCGGCCGTGAATGCCATTAAGCGCACGCGGAACGATTTCCTGGCCTTCGCATCCATCACCGCGGAGGGCAAGGCGGTACGATGTTCCCAGATACGCGAGTATTTGATTGTTTTCTCGCAGAAGCAGACAGCCGCCCCAACCGGGGCCACCTGGAAGCCGATAGACCCGCCCGACGTGACGGGCGATAAGAACGCAGGCAATGGTCCAACGAAGCTCACATGGGATCTTAAGTAGGATTGCGCTGGCGGGTTTGGCAACTGGCCTGATCGGCGTAACATGGGGCGCGCAAGCATCGAGAGACGAGAGGTACAAATTGATTGCAGGGTTGGAATCTGAATCTCCGGAGGTTCGCGCCAAGGCCAGCGCGGAAGTGCTCGCGAGGCAGCAGCCGGGTGACATCGCCGAGGTTATGAGGATTGTAGAGAAGTATCTGAAAAGCGATGACCGCCAGGGGACGGTGAAGGACAACATGCTGCTGCTTGGAAAGCTGCATGCACTGGAAGCGATACCGCTTTTGGTTCAGAACCTGACCTTTGAAGCGTTCTACAAAAACACCAAGCGTCCGCAACCGCCCGCCGACCTGTTCCCGGCGGTCCAGGCCCTCATCGATATTGGCCGGCCTTCGGTTCGTCCCGTGTTAGCCCGGCTGGCGGCGGAGGATGGCGAAAAGCTCGGAATTGCCGGCGCCACGGTCCTGCGCCGAATCCTGGGCCTGCGGGACGCCCGCGCACTCCTCTCAGACGAAATCGCGGCGGCCAAGGAGGAACGGTCGCAAGCACGGCTTCGGATCGTGCTGAGCTTGATTGAAAAAGTCTCGTAGGGGCGTGCCCTGCCGCCTGCCCGCAGCCTTAGCCGCCCGCAGCGATGGTATCTCCGCCGGCGGCCGCGAAACTTTCGAACAGTTGCGCATCGCGCCGCCGGATGTACCCCAGAAACTCCGCCCGTTTGCCGTTGCGTGCGTGCGAAAGCGAGTCTCCGTGCCGCCGGTGCAGGAAATGATCGCCGTGAAGGCCCTGAATGCGGGCCCCCGCCGCGGCTAGCCGGACCCAGAAATGATAATCCTCCCAACACGGGATTTCCTCATCGATGCCGCCGGCCTTCACCCAGAGCTCGCGGCGGAATGCCGAGCTGCAATGCACCGGGTTTCTCTGCAACAACATGCTGTAGGTGGCAACTTCCGGAACCACCCAGCGCTCCGAGGAGTCTCCGAAGAGCACTGCATCGGGATTGACCACATCGGCGCCATGCTGCAACCTCCGGCCGGCCTGAAACAGGTAGTCGGGGCCGATGCGGTCGTCCGCGTCCAGCATCACCACATACGCGCTTTCGTACGCCGCAATACCGCGGTTGCGGGAGTAGCCGGGGCCGCGCTGCCGGCCATTGCGCAGGTAATGTACATGCGGATATTGCGCGGCTAGCGCGGCGGCCACCTCGCCGGTCTCATCATCCGAAGCGTCGTCCACAATGTGGATTTCGTAATCGGCGTCGCTGGCCAGCACGGATTCCACGGTCTCCTGCAGGTAGCACCCGTAATTGCGGCAGGGAATCACCACATTCCAGGGCGCCGGCGCGGCCGGATTCTTCTTCAGGCGCAGCAGCCGCAGCGCCTGGCGGATGGCCAGGCTGGTGAGGCGCTGGTAGCCCGGGTCGCACCACAAGGCGATTCCCGGCGTGGAATGCCCCTCCAGGTGCGCGATCTGGCCCGGCACGGCGTTGTGCTTGCGCTCCAGCAGCACGGTGAAAAACGCGTCCGCCTCGCGCCGGAACAACGCCTCCTGGCGCAGGGATGCCGGCAGCTCCTGCAGCACCGCGAGCCATTCCTTGCGGAAGAAAGCTCCCCAGCCGAGCAGGGCCGCTTGCGCCTCGCCGTAGGTGCGGCGGTGGCGCTGGTTCCAGTGGGTGGGCGCCAGGGCATGCGCGATGCGCGAGGGGTCGCGTGAGAACTGCTCGTACAGACCGCCGATATCGTGGTTCAGCGCGTCGTCATCCTGCACGTAGACCACCGGGTTGCGGCCCTGCGCCGCGCACAGAAATCTTCCGTAGCAGCCCTGGTTTTCGTCGGATTCGATCACCCGCACTCCCGCCTCCGCAAAGGCCAGCTTCACCGCGGGATTATTATTCCAGATCAAAATTTCGTCGATGCATTCCACGCGCCTGAGCGCGCTGACAATCGCCGGCAAGTTCTCAGGCCGTTTCCAGGAGACCAGGCAGGCGCTGGCCGGCTCCGGCCGCGACATGCTCACGCTGACCGCCGGGCGCGAGGCCAGCTCGGAAAGCTCGCTCCGCAACTCGTTGCGGAAGCGGCCGAAGAACCAGTCGTCGTCGCGCCGGCGCCGCGCGCGCACCTCGGTCGCGCGGGCGCCCAGATCGCCCGAAAGCAGCCGCACACTGGCCGCCGCAAACTCGTCGTAGTGCTTCAGCCGCTCCACCACGCGCAGCAGCCGCCGCGGGCCGAAGTGCAGGCTCGCCAGCCGGAAGCGGTTGTGCAGCACCGGCTCCC
>DATJRE010000316.1:0-20988 GCA_035505095.1 Bryobacteraceae bacterium
CGCCGTAGTGCTCACCCCCATCAGCATGATCAGGGTTCGCACGTCGAACGGCGTGCGCGAAAACACGCACCAGACCGCCCCGCCCAGCGGAATCAACGCCAGGCCCAACGTCACAAACAGATAACTGCCGGCGCGAAAGGCCGCCCCGGGTTCGGCAGGCAGCAACAGGTAGCGGCGAAATCCTCCGCCGACATACCCGAATTGGTTCACTGCAAACTGTCCGGCGCTGATGCAGGGGAAGACCGCAAAAGCGGCCACCGTCAAGGCGAAGGGATTCTTGGCGTGGGTCCTGCTAAAAAAGTACAGCAGGAAGGCAAACAGCGGCAACGCCAGCGGGTAGATGGCGCGAAAGCGGTTGTTCCGCGAGAAAAAACGCAGCCATAGCGCCACCAGCGGGCCGTTGCGCGGTCCGAAGAGCGCGCCAAACCGGTCGATGGGGCCTTCCCACAGCATCTTGGTTGCCTGCACCGATTTCAGCGAGGCCGGGCGGCGTTCCAAGATCACCAGCACCGCGGTCAGGCCGGTCAGCCAAACCGCGAGCACCGCCAAACCCCCGGCAGCCGCAAGGCCCGTTTGCGTCATGGCGGACGCCGCGCCCGCCGGCGGCAGATAAGCCCATGCCTGCTTGAGCGGTCCCCAAATCGCTGCATGGCCGCGCTGCCGCACCAGCGTCTGTGGCAACACCGCGCAGCTCATCGCCAAAAGGATCAGCACAGCGCCGCCCCACTTCTTCGCCATCAGGCGGTCCACCAGGCTGCCCAGCATGCGGGCGCACAGGTAATTGGAGACCAGCAACAGGAGGGCCGCGAGCAATCCCAGCTCGAACGATCCAGTGCCGAAGAGATACAACCCCGCAGCCACACCCAGGTCCAGCACCAGGAAGAGGATCCAGAACGGGTCGGCGAGGCCGATGACATGGCGCGCGAATCGCCGCTCGCGTTCCTTGAGGGGAAAGCGGCGGAGTTCGGTTTCCGAAAAAATCGCCGCCATCCCGAACCCCAGCACCACGCTGGCGATCAGCGCTTGCAGGAAAACGCCCCCCAGCGCGATCCCGCCCACCAGCAGGCCTTTCCCACTGCGAATCGCCTGGACGCCTACGCCGATGCCCCCCAGCGAGAAAAGCACCATCACCATCACCAGCAGCAGGTAGCCTGCGAAAAACAATGCGATCTTGCCGTTGCGCGAGCGCGTCTTGGCCCACAGCAGCTTGTAGCGCAGGCGGATGAGAATGCCGATCAGCGAAAAGTCCATCACCCGCTCCCCAGCGCCATCAGCGCCGCCACGGCGGCATGCTTCTGGTCCTGCGTCCATGGCGGCCCGATGGCCTTGCCCAGCGAGCCGATGCGCGCCAGCGAGGTTGCATCGAGGCTCTTTTCCGGCACGCCGGTCACCGGCAAGCGGCACTCCTTCGCCGCCCACACCAGCACGTCGCGAAACATCTCGCCTTCCGCCGTGTGGATCAACGCGTGCGACGCCAGAATCTTTTCCAGTTCCGGCAGCGCTTTGCCGGCCCCCAACAGAACCGCGCATCCGGCCACTTCGTGCCCCCGCGATTGCAGTTTCTGGACGGTGGCCGAAATCGCCTCTACCGCTAGAGCGCGCGACGATTCAATCGCTTTCCGCACCAGCTCCGCGCCCATGGCAAAGGGCAGCTCGGCCGCTGCGTGATACGGCTGCCGGGAACCGGCCATCTCCGGATCGGCAATCGCCAACCTCCGCCGCTCCAGCACGTGCGGCGCATCCAAGCTTCCCGCCGCCGCCACCAACGCCGCCCAGCCCGAATGTGCCCGGAGACCCAGCGCTGCCCGCATTCCCTCATGGTAACGTTAGTCGGAAGCCGCCGCGGCACGGCCTCAGGCAGTACCCCTGATACCCGTATCCAACCACTGGGACTGGCGGCCCAGGCGGCTCGTCGCGCACAATACGATTGTTGATTGAAATGCGCCACATACGCCGCTTCCTTAAAGACGAACTGGGTCAGGATCTTGTGGAGTTCTCGCTGCTGCTGGCATTCGTGATGTTCTCGGTAGCCGGCTTCGGCGGCGGATTTGAACTCACCATGACCGGTGTGAGCAACACCGTGAACGCCACTTTCGCCGAGGCCAGTTCGGTTACCCAGTGGGGCCAAACCGAGCATTACGGCGGCACCATCCGCTAACCGGCGCAGTCACTCCGGCACCGCCTCCAGCCTGCGTTGCAGGAATTGCCGCACCGCAGGGTCCTGCGCGAAGCCGATCGCAATGCCGTACGCGCGGCGCGCCTTGGCGTGGTCACCCGTCCGCGCCGCCAGGTCCGCGCGGGCTGCCCACCACGGCTGGTATTGCGCCATCCGCGCATCGTCCGCCAGTTCTTCCACGGCGGCCAGACCGGCTTCCGCCCCGCGCACTTCCGCCAGCGCCAGTGCCCGGTTGAGGGCCACCACCGGAGAGCCGCCCAGCGCCAGCAGCGCATCGTAGAGGCTCACCACCTCGGCCCAATTATTGCGCCCGGTCCGGCAGCGCTCCACGTGGGCCGATTGCAAGGCCGCCTCCAACTGGCGCCGCCCCATTCTGCCCATCGCCCCGGCACGCCGCAGCAGTTCTTCTGCCGCCGCAATCATGGCCGCGTCCCATCGTGCCGGGTCCTGACCGGTCAGCGGCACGTACTCGCCATCCGCGGTCCGGCGTGCCCCGCGCCGCGCCTCGGCGTAAAGCATCAGCGCCGCCAGCCCCAGCGCTTCCGGTTCTTCGGGCAGCAGCGTGGCCAGCAGGCGGGCCAGAAAGAGAGCCTCTTCAGTCAGATCCCGGCGGGCCGCGTCGGTGCCGCCCGGATCGGTCCAGCCTTCGGCGAAGGCCGCGTAGATAGCGTCCAGCACCGCCTCCAGCCGCCCCGGCAACTCGGCGCGCTCCGGAACCACGAACGGAATTCCGGCCTGGCGGATCTTTTCCTTGGCGCGCACCAGCCGCTTGCTCATGGCGGCTGGAGACGTGAGGAATGCCGACGCGATGGTCTTGGCGTCCAGCCCCAGCACCGCCTGCAGGATCAACGGCGCGCGAATGCCAGCCTCGATTGCCGGATGGGCGCAAACGAACATCAGCGCCAGGCGTTGATCGGGGATCTCCGCATCCTCGGCGGCCGGTCCTTCCGCCAGAAGCTGCAATTGCGGCATCGCCTGGATGGCGCTGCGCCGCCGCCGCGCAGCATCGATCAGTTTGCGCCGCGCGGCCGTCAGCAGCCATCCCTCGGGATTGGCCGGGCATCCGCGCAGCGGCCAATCCGCCAGCGCGGCGGCGAACGCTTCTGAAAGCGCGTCCTCCGCCGCAGCCACGTCCCCCGCCCGCACCGCCAGGAAGGCGACCAGCTTGCCGTAGCTGCGCCGCGCCACCGCGTCCGCCATGCTCCGCGCCTGCTCGCCGCTTGCCGATTCGTTGGCTTGCCCCGCCGGCGAAGTCACGCCGCCATGCTCCAGATGGGGCGCACCTCCACTGTGCCGTGGGCCGCCGCCGGGCACCGTGCGGCCCACGAAATGGCGGCATCCAAATCGGCAGCTTCAATCAGGAAGTAGCCCGCCAATTGCTCCTTCGAATCCACGTACGGACCGTCCAGCACCTGCGATTTGCCGTCCGCAATGCGGACCGTCGTGGCGGCCGCGGTCGGTTGCAGCCGGTTGCTCCCTTTGAATGCGCCCGCTTCCATCAGCGCGTCGGTGTATGCTTTGTAAGCGGCCACCCCGCGTTCCTGTTCGGCCTGGGTCATCTTCGGCCAGGCGTTCTCGTCCACATAGGCAATCAAAATGTATTGCATCTTCGTTAGTCTCCTTTTTGATTTTGGCGGATTGCTGTTCCGTCATCATAATGACGCCCCAGCCCCGGCGGTTTGGACACCGCGCCCCCGCTTTCTCAGGCCGCCGCGCCCGAACACGCTTGCAGACCACCCTTGATTTCGGCGATGCGCAGGTGACTTTCGACGTGCGCAACCTGCCCACGCCGCCCGAAGGCGCCGTACCGCCACAAGCTGCTGCATGCGGACAGGGCCATCGCGCGGCGTACGTCGTGCCGGCAGGGGCGTGATTCGCCGTCATTCCGTCCGCAGCGCCGACACCGGGTCGGTGCGGGCCGCGCGCAGCGCCGGTTCCAGGGCCGCCGCCGTGCCCACCAGTCCCACCGCGGCGCCCGCCAGCAGCAAAGTCGCCGGATCGTCCGGCGCCACCCCGTACAGCAGTTTTCCCAGCGCCTGCCGCGCCGCATAAGCCAGCGCCCAGCCGAGCGGCAGCGCCACCAGAATCCGCAGCCCGGCCTCGCGCAGCACCTGCCGCGCCAGCCGCCCGGGACTGGCCCCCACCGCCATCCGTACGCCGAATTCGCGGGTGCGCCGCGCTACCGCGTAGAGCGTCACGCCGGTAAGCCCGGCCGCCGCCAGCAACAGCGCCACCAGCGCCAGGCTGGCGGCCACCGTCGCCTCAAGTTGCTCGTCCTGGCGGGCGTCGCGCAGATGCTGCCGCAGGCTGACGGTTTCGATCCCCGTGAACGCCGCGTCGCCCGCGTGAATCACCGGCAGCAGGGCCGCCGCCAAGCCTGCGGCGCCGCGCTTCGATCCCACAAAATAGGTCACATCCCCCGAAGGTCTCTGCGCGAACGCGAAGTACAGATAGGGCGCCACGGCTTCACGCAGATGAATGCTGGGACCGTCTTCCACCACGCCCACCACCTGTTGATCGCGGCCGTTGATCTTCACCCATTGCCCCACGGCCCCGCGTCCCGCCAGGAAGCGGCGTGCGAAGGCGGCGTTCACCATCACCACCGGGGTGGCGCCCGGCCCATCGGAAGCCTGGAACCCGCGCCCGCTCAAAATGCGAGCGCCCGTCACCGCGAAATAATCCGGGCTCACCTGGTTGTAATAGAAGGAATACCTGGGCTGGTTGGGCATCTCCACATCCACCGCCGCGCCGCCGCCCGATCCGCTCAGCATGGCCCGCCGCGCCTAGGCCACGCCTTCTACGCCGGGCACTTCCGCCATGCGCCCGGCCAGCGATTCGGTGCGCGCCGACCGGTTCCCGCCGCCGGTCCAATAGCCGCGCACCAGCAGCAGCGGCCGGTCCGGGTCCATCGCCGGGCGGATGGCCGCCAGGTTGTGCAGGCTGCGCACCAGCAGCGCGGCCGAACAGGCCCCGCCCGTGACCAGCGCCATCTGCGCCACCACCAGCGTGCCCATCCAGCGCGAGGCCCGCGTGCTGCGGCCGCCCGCCAGCGACGGCTGCAGGCTGCGCTTCCACGCGTCCGCCAGCGGAATCCAGGCGCCCAGCGCCGTCACCACCAGCATGGCCGCGGAGCTGAACGCCAGCGTGCGCCAATCCAGCCGGATGCCGAAATCGATATACGTGCGGCTGCCGTAGAACAGCGCCGGCGCCAGGCGAATCAGCCACGCGGCCAGCACCACGCCGCCGATCAACCCTGCACCCGCCAGCAGCACCGCTTCCGCACCGTGTTGCTGCGCCAGGTCGCCGCGCCCCGCTCCCAGCGCCAGACGGATGGCAGCTTCGCGGCGATGGCTCTCGTTATCCACCAGCCGCAGGTTCGCCAGGTTGGCCGCCGCAATCAACACCAGCAGCAGGGCCACCGCCAGCAGCACGGCGTTCGACGAGAGCTTGGCACCCAGGCTGCGCTCGGTGAAATCCTCCAGGGCAGCCTGCCGTTCGGGGGCCGGCGCGCGCCCTTCGGCCTCCACCTGCCGCAGGATGGCGTTAAGTTCGGCGCGGCCTTCCGCCTCCGTCGCGCCCGGACGCAGCCGGCCCAGCAGTTCGAAATCGGTGGCGCGCACGTCGTCCGGCGTCGCCAGCCGCAGCGACCCGAACTCCACCTGCTGCGGTACGAACAGGTCCACCAGCAGCCCGCGATTCGACCCGGTAAATCCGGGCGGCAGCACGCCGGTAATGCGCAGCAGCGCGGGGCCCACCGCCAGCGTGCGGCCGACCACCGCCGGGTCGCCGCCTAGCACTGTCTTCCAATAATGGTCCGTCATAACCACGGTTCCATCGCTGCCGCGGCCCGCATGGAAGACATCGCCCGCCGCCGCGCGCACCCCCAGCAGGTCGAAGAAGTTGTCCGAAACTCCGGCTGTGATGGGGTAATCGTCGCGCCCCGGAAGGTGTACCGGCGGCCCCTCGCGGTCCTGCGCCAGAATCCCGCTAAACAAATGGCTGCGCGCCGCGAGCGCCTGGTACTCGATCCAACTGAGCTGGCCGAGGCGGCCTTCGCGGCCGATGGAGTAGATCCACGCCAGGCTGCGCGGATCGCGCACCGGCAGTTCGCGCAAAGCGTAGGCGTCCAGCACGCTGAAAGCCGCCGTGCTGAACCCGATGGCCAATCCCGCCGAGGCGATGGCCAGCACCGTGACGCCCGGTTTCCGCAGAAGAGAGCGCAGGGTCTGCATACACCCTAAGACGATGCAGACGGAGTTCCGTTGGCCGGCCGGCTATTGCGAAACCGCGATGGTCACATCGCTGCGGCTGGTAAAGCCGTTCATCTGAATTTGCAGCGACACCGCGCTGCCCGTGGGCGTGCCGGTGGGCAGCGTCACGTTGAGCTGGTAGACGCCCGGGTCCGACGAGAGGCCCGCAAACAGCACGTTGGCGGGAACACCGCCGATCAGCACTGTAGGCGTAGTCACCGTGTAGGCCACCACCCCCGTGGGAGGGGGCGCGCCATCGGCAACTGTTGGAGTCACCGGGCCGAGCCCCGTCGCGTAAATGATGAGCGGATTCGGATCGTTGATTTTCGCGGGCCGTACCGGAACCGGGTAACCCGCAATGGGAGCCGCCGCGGCGAAAGTGTTGTCCGAGTAGTTGTAGGCGATGGCCTGCCCCGCTCCATAAAAGAAAGTGAAGATGCCGGGCGCCGCCGGCGCAACCGTCACCGTGACCGGCAGCGAAGCGCCGCCGCTGGTGGTGTTCACGATCACCTGCGCGGTGGTGGTGTTCGTGGTGGGGGGAGCGGAGGCCAACGCCTCCCACGGAATCTGGGCGTTGATCTGGCCGCTGCTCACAAACCACAAGGGCGCCGGGACGCCGTTCACCGTCACCCGCACGCCATCCATGGTGGGCGGAAGCGGGATAGCCGTATCGGTGTCGCTCACGGGGCTCAGGTTCGAGCCGTAGATGGAAATCAACGATCCCACGGTCACGGGCACGTTCCCGCTGGCCGCGTTCACCACCCCGGTGGCGAGAATTTGTGGCGCTTGCGCGTGCATCTGTGCCGCTCCTGCCGCCAACAGAAGCGCAAGTAGAGTAAAGGAAGTCAGGGAATGAAAAATGGGCCGCATCCCGACTATTCTAGCCTGACTCTCGCAAACTGCGACCGGCGGTGAGCGCCGGTGTGCGGGCCAGCACATCGAAACGGTGGCGGAAATGTCATTCCGCAGCGGGCGCATCCTCGGCGAGCGACTGGCGTGACCATCCTGCGCAGCCACCGGGCACCTGTCGCCGCGCGCGGTTACCGGGCGCGTGTCGCCCCGCGCGGCGCCAGTCTCACGCCGCGCCAAGGCCCCGAGCCGACGCCGCGATATAATTCTCTCCACACTACGTAACCGCTCGTGAATCGCCTGTGGGCAGGATGGCCGCCAGCCGGTCTACCCGGTCACCTCCGCTGGGTACGAAATTTTACGCCATCGCCGATGAGAAGGGCGCCGTGGCGGCCGCGCGCAAGACCGCCGAAGCCGACCCGAAGAATGCCGATCTGCTGCTGAAACTGGCCCAGGCAGAGGCCTCGGTGTGGCAGGAGCGCGAAGCGGTGGAGGCGTGCACGCGCGCTCTGGCGCTGGCCCCGATCGCGCCGACCTGACCCGCGCCGTGGCGATCGACCCGAAGGACATGGCGGGCTATGACCACCTGGCCTGGCGCATTACTTCCTGGGTGAGTTTGCCGCGGCGGATGCCTTTCGCCACGCCGTGGAAAGCGCCCCCAACACCGATGAGCGCATCAATACCGCCAACTGGCTTGCGGCTTTTCCACATACTCAGCTCGTGGGCATTTACGGCTCACGATCGAGAGGCGGCGCAGCTTTCAGCAACCGGCTTCCAGTGATCGGCTTTCAGCCGGCCGCCTTCGGATCCTTCGCCGGTTGCCATTTTCCCACCAGCCGCTGCCATTCCTCCATGCGCTGCCGCAACGCGTGTACGGGCCCTGGCTCGTCGAGCGGAGGCAACAGCCCGCCAATCACCGCCAGCGAATCGGCGCCGGCCGCCAGCACCTCCAGCGCGGTTGCGAGGGTAATTCCGCCGATCGCCACGAGCGGCTTTTCCATCAAAGGCCGTAGACGGCGCAGCTCTTCGACTCCAACCGCCGGATCGGGATTCTGCTTGGATACCGTCTGGAAAATCGGCCCCAGGGCAACATAATCCACCGGCTCGCCGCCCGCGGCCGAGAGCTGATCGAGATTGTGGCTGGAGAAGCCGATGGACGCATCCGGACCCATCAGTTTGCGGGCCTCGCGCGGCGGCAGGTCATCCTGGCCTACGTGCAGGCCGGCGCCCAGCAGCAGCGCAAAATCGGCGCGGTCGTTGACGATCAGGTCCACACCGGCTTCCTGGCACAGGCGCGCCACCTGGCGGCAACCGGCGAAAAGATCGCGGCTCCAGTGGCCTTTGTGGCGGAGTTGCAGAATGCCCGCGCCGCCTTCCAAAAGCGCGGCCGCGGCGGCCTCGAGTGAAATCGTGCGGCGGGTGAGAGATGCGGTATCGAGGATCGGATAGACGCGCGGCAGGTTCATGGCAGCTACACGTAGAGGTCCACAGCAGTCGCTTCGCACACTGCCATTTTGTTGGCGAGGCGGCACGACGCGGGCACAAACGGTTTCCAGCGATCGGCGAGGTGCGTTTCGGCTGCAAGGGCGCCTCCCCACCAGGGTTCGCCGCTGGGAGCGGGCGTGCGCGGCTCCACGGTTCGGACGGCCATACCAGGAGCGTCCGGCGTGGGCACGTGCGCCGGTTTCACCCGGGTCCGGGGAGGCTTCATTTCTGCCCCGCCTGCGCCACGAAACGGTATCCCACCCCGCGCACAGTCAACAGGTGCTTGGGCTTGGTGGGATCGTCTTCCACATACCGGCGAAGCCGCACGATGAAGTTGTCGATGGCGCGCGTGTCGGTATCTTCGTGCAGGCTCCAGACGTCCTCCAGCATGCTGCGGCGGGATACCGGCTTGCCCTCATGCTGGATCAGGTAACGCAACAGGTTGGCCTCCATCAAGGTAAGCGGGAAAACCTTGTCGCGCACGTGCAGTTCCAGTAAATCGAAGTGCACCGATTTGCCGGCGAACTCATACACATTGTTGGGCGGTTCGGGAGTGGGAGCTTGATTCGGCGTTGCCTGCAGCCAGGCACGCCGCCGCAGCAGTCCGCGCAAGCGCGCGATCAGGATAGATAGATCGAAGGGTTTGGTGAGGTAGTCGTCGGCGCCGGCCGCGAAGCCGCGCAGGATATCGTCGGCGTGGCCGCGCGCCGTCAGCATCAGGGTGGGAATGAACTGGCCCGCGTTGCGCAGCTCGGAGATGACCTGGAAGCCGTCCTTGGCTGGAAGCATGACGTCCAGCACCACCAGGTCGAAGCCCGTTGGCTGGTGCCCCAGCGCTTCCAGCGCGGCCTCGCCGGTCTCCACCAGTTCCACCTGGTAGCCCTCTGCCTCAAGGTTGAAACGCAGCCCTTCGGCCAGGTGCTGCTCGTCTTCGACCACCAGAATGCGGCTCATTGTGCTACGGGAAGCTGCAGGACGAAGGTGCTCCCCTGGCCGGGCCCCTCGCTTTCGGCCCATACCCGGCCACCATGCCGCTTGGCCACGGCGCGGACGATGTACAGACCCAGGCCAGTGCCCTTGACGCGCGAAGCCAGCGGCCCCGGCACGCGGTAGAAGCGCTTAAAGACGCGCGTCAATTCCTGTTTGGGGATGCCCGCGCCGTGGTCCGTGACGCGCACCGAGACGTACCGGCCCTGCTCCGCAGCGGTCTGCACGAGAACTTTCACCTTGTTTCCAGAATACTTCACGGCGTTATCGATGAGGTTGGCCACCGCGGCGCGAACTTCGTCCGGATCGGCCAGGATGGTGAGCGGCGCGGCGGGCCGGTAACGCAGGGCATCCTCGGAGACGCTGTGCAGGGTTCGCGCGCGCGCCACGCAGCCAGCCACCAGTTCTCCCAGCTCGAAGCGGGCCACATTCAGCCGCCGCGACGAGGCGCCCGCGCGGCCGGTGCGCAGAACCTGCTCAATGGTAGCCAGCAGGCGATCGCAATCCTCCAGCATCATGCGATAAAATTCCTTGCGCTTGGCTTCGTCCACGGGACGCTTTTGCAGCGTCTCCAGGTACAGTTTGACTGAGGCGACGGGAGTTTTCAGCTCGTGGGTGACGGCGTTGATGAAGGCATCGTGCTGCTCGTTGCGACGGATCTCGCGGACCAGGAAGGTGGTGTTCACGACCACTCCGGCGATCACCAGCGACAGCAGCAGGATTCCCAGAAAAAGCAGGATGCCGGTGCGCCAGCTTAGCAGGACCCATCCAACATACAGGAGCAGGAGGACGAGGATCAGGCCCGCACCCATGGCAATGAAGAAGGCAATGGATTTGCGCCGGCCGGGGAGGACCATAATTTCAGCTTACCGCCAGCTCGCCAGTGAGGGTCCGGGACCTGGAAACCCGCGCTGTGTGTGAGCACGGGCCAATTTCGGCTGCCCTAGTCTAGAGTTTTGCACTGGAGCCAAATATAACCATCGTACTGACCGGCCAATTCGGAGACGGCAATAATACGCGAGCGTACCGCGCTTTATTGTCCTGTGCGTGAGGTGCAGTCGCCTTCCGACAGATCTTGGCGCCCTGATTTCCAGTTGAGGCGGGCGGGAACGGCGGGGCGCTGCTTCGGTCGGGGCGAGCGGTGCCGGCTGGCTGGCCCGAACGTCGCAGATTTTGAGAGCCGGGCGGCGGAAGCCGGAGCGGGACACCAAAACGGCAGGACCTGGTGGTCCCGGCGGTACCGTTACGCGCGCAAATGGGGCGCCTTTCCGCAATCCTGGCGCTAAAATGGTCTGAGCGATGAACCTGCCGAATTCGCTGACGATTCTCCGCATCTTCTTCGTGCCGCTGCTGGTAGCGGCGCTGGTGCAGGAGAATATCGGTTTCCGGCTGGGTACATTGGATGTGACCAACGAGTGGCTGGCGCTGGCGATTTTCCTCTCGGCGGCGGCCACCGATCTGCTGGATGGATACCTGGCGCGGCGCTGGCGGCAGGTAACCACCATTGGCACGCTTCTCGACCCGATCGCCGATAAGCTACTGGTTTCGGCCGCGCTGATCGCCCTGGTGCAGGTCCGCCTGCTGCCGGGCTGGATGGCCATTCTGGTGGTGGGGCGCGAGTTCGCGGTCTCCGGCCTGCGCAGCATCGCCGCGGCGGAAGGCTACACCATCAAGGCCAGCGACTTGGGGAAGACGAAGATGGTTTCGCAGGTGGCGGCGATTTCCTGCCTGCTGCTGAGCGGCCGTCATCCCCAGTTCCGCGTGCCCGGCATCATTTTGATGTGGGGGGTGATCCTGTTCGCGATGCTCTCGGCCGTCAGCTACTTCCGCAAGTTCTGGCGCAAGGTGGATGAGCACGTGAAAACACGGCGGCGCCGCGAGTTGCTGATCCTGGAGCGGAGGCGCAACCGGCAGGCGCGTCAGCGGAGCGGATCGAGCAAGTCGGGGGGTTTGGGTGGCGCCACAATCTGGAAGCCGCCGGAAGTAAGCTGAATGGTGCGCGGCTGTCCGCTGGGTCCCACCGGCCCGATGGACTTGCCGTTGAGCAGGATCTCCGCGCCGCCCGCATTTCCCAGGCGCAGCACCACGGTGTGTTGGGCGTCGACGGTGCGGCTTTGGCTGGGTTCCAGGGTTCCGGTGAAGGCGGTTTTGTCGTCGGCTTTGGCGGAGACCCAGACCAGCGCGGAGGCGGTCACCTGCACGTGGACCGGTCCGGGAGTGGCGGCGGGCGCCTCAGCCGCAGCAGTGCCGGCAGCCTTGGCCGCTTCCGCCGCCGGTGGATTGGCGGGGGCCTTTTGGTTGGCCTGCCCGGCGGATACCGGCTCCGTCACGCCATGCTCGGCGGAAACCGGCGGCGGGGCGGGCCGCGCGGCCAGCGGGGTAGACGCAGCCGAGGCTTCCTGGCCGGTTGCCACACTCTGTTCGTGGGCCGAAGCCGTGTGCCGGTTACGCTGCCACCAGGCGTATACGCCCGAACAGGCCAGCATGGCGACCACCACCAGAGCCAGAGCGGGAAGCGAGGAGGACCAGGACCGGCGCTCCCCGACGCTCTCCCATTCGGCCATCCGGTCCACCTGGATGGCCGGCGCATCGAGCTTTTCGGCCGTGGGTTCGGTGAACGAAGGGGGCGGCTCCAGAATATGGTGCAGGGCGTCTATCAGATCCTCTTCGTGAAGCCCCAGATAGCGGGCATACTGGCGGACGAAGCTCCGGGCGAAGACCGCCGCGGGCAGCTTGTCGAATTGCTCTTTCTCAATGGCGTCCAGGAACTTGGCGGGAATCTTCAGCTCCCGGGCAATATCCTGGATGTCGAGATGGCGGCGTACTCTTTCGGCGCGCAAAGTATCGCCAATGGAATTCATAAACCCCGCTAACACGATCATACAACGAAGGATTCACGGATTCAGTGCGTAGCGGTACGCGGACTGCTAGCCTATCTCGGGTAGGTACCCCAGGGGCCGCGACGGCGGCCGCGGTGGGGGGCGGGCCCGGACGCGGAGAAAGCGCAGAGGACACTCAAGGTGCAGAGAAGATCCAAGGTAAGGAAGGGTCGCAGTGGGAGCGGAGTTTCCGGAGAGGTGGGTGGCGTGCGGCGCACCGGCCGGCGCAGCCGGCGATCGCGCTTCCGGGCGTGGCTCCAATCCGTTTACAATGAGAGATCACAGGAGGAGAGGCTGCGGCGACCATCGCGCCGCAATCACTTATGGCGCGCATATTGGATGGGATCGATTCTCCCGAGCAGGTCAAGCAACTCTCGATTGCCGATCTGGAACGGTTGGCGGCGGAGATTCGCGAAGAGCTGGTCACCGTGCTCTCCACCAACGGAGGGCACCTGGGACCCAACCTGGGCGTGGTGGAGTTGACCATTGCCTTGCACTATGTCTTCCAGACGCCGGTGGACCAATTCGTCTTCGACGTCAGCCACCAGGCTTACGTGCACAAGTTGCTCACGGGGCGCCGCGAACGATTTCCTACCATCCGCACGCCGGGCGGCCTGAACGGGTTTATGCTGCGCACCGAGAGCCCGCATGACGCGTATGGCGCGGGGCACGCCGGGACGGCGCTTTCGGCCGCCCTGGGCATGGCGGTGGCGCGCGACAAGAGCGGCGGCAAGGAGCACGTGATCGCCCTGGCCGGCGACGCGGCGTTCACCTGCGGGGTGACTTACGAAGCGCTCAATAACATCGCTCACCACACCAAGCGGTTGCTGGTGGTACTCAACGACAATGAGTGGTCTATCGATAAGAATGTGGGCGCCATCGCCAGCTATCTGAACCGCATCGTCACCAGCCCGGCATATGCGGGCCTACACGACCGCACTGGAAAGCTGGTGGAGAAAGTGGGCGGCGCCGTGGCTTTGCGGATGGCCCGCCGCGCCGAAGAGGCGGCTAAGGGGATGCTGCTACCCAGCGTTATTTTCGAAGAACTGGGGCTCCGCTATTACGGCCCGATTGACGGCCATGACATCGGCACGCTAATCAAGACCTTCGAATTTCTCAAGAGACAGGACCGGCCGGTCCTTCTGCACGTACTCACGCAGAAGGGCCGGGGCTTCGAGCCGGCCATCCGCAAGCAGAAGAAGTTTCATGGCCTGGGTCCGTACGATCCGGAGACCGGCGAGACCAAGCCGCTCAGCCAGCGCACTTACTCGGAAGTGTTCGCCGATACGCTGGTGAAGCTGGCGGATTTCAACCCCAAGATTGTGGCCATCACCGCCGCCATGCCGAACGGCACCTGCCTGGACCGTTTCCAGGCCTGCCACCGCGACAAATACTTCGATGTGGGCATCGCCGAGGAGCATGCGGTGATCTTCGCCGCGGGGCTGGCGGCGCGCGGATTCAAACCCTTCTGCGCCATCTATTCGACTTTCCTGCAGCGGGCCTTCGATCCGGTGGTGCACGACGTGTGCCTGCAAAATCTGCCGGTGGTATTCTGCATGGACCGCGGGAGCCTCTCGTCGGACGATGGCCCGACCCACCATGGCCTCTTCGACATCAGCTATCTGCGCGGCATCCCCAACCTGGTACACATGGTGCCCAAAGACGAGGATGAGCTGGCGGACATGCTTTTCACGGCCATGAAATGGGATGGACCGATCGCCATTCGCTATCCGCGCGGGGTGGGACCCGGCACTCCCGTGAAGGACGTTCCCAGAGCCATCGCGGTGGGGAAAGCGGAGCTGCTGGAACACGGGGAAAACGACCGTGTGGCGATTTTCGCCCTGGGGGCGTTAGTTCCGATGGCCAAGGACATCGCCCGCAAACTGGAAAGCCAGAGCATAGCGGCGGCGGTGATCAACGCCCGTTTCGCTAAGCCGGTGGATAGGGAGATGCTGGAGTTTTACGCCCGTAGCGTGGAGGTGATTCTCACCTTGGAGGACCACGTCCTGAGCGGGGGGTTCGGCAGCGCCGTGCTGGAGGAACTGAGCAACCTGGGGTTGACGACCCGGGTGGTGCGGGTCGGTTGGCCCGACCAATTCATCGAGCACGGCAAGGTGGATGCGCTGCGGGCCAAGTACGGCATCACCTCCGCCGCAGCCCTGGAGAAACTGCGGCCGTACCTGGAAAAGCAGGAGGTTTCGCGACCCGCGCTGGCGTGAGCGGCCGGCGGGGAGTTCCCGCCGCCCGGATTACTGCGAA
Organism: Bryobacteraceae bacterium; assembly: GCA_035505095.1. GTDB lineage: Bacteria > Acidobacteriota > Terriglobia > Bryobacterales > Bryobacteraceae > JOPF133. Next base: position 14,886 of record DATJRE010000316.1, read on the forward strand.
AGCCGCATAATCTGCGAGGAAACGTTCTGGAATGCCTGTAACAGGCCGGCCTGGCTGCTTTGGTAATACCAGCCTTGGGTTTGACCCGACTGATAGACCGGGTTACCGGCAGTGGTGCCGGCGGCCGGATCGCTGGTCTGGATGGTGTAGGTTGGGTCGTTGGCGACGCGCGCCAGCCAATCGGAATCCAGGGGTTCGGTTAATTCGTCGCTATAGGTCAGGCCGATCACGAAGAGCACCGGGTTGATCACGGTGTCCTGGCGGATCAAAGTGGCGATATTGTCGGCGACGTTAAACGCGGCGTAACGGACCGAGCGTGGATTTGAGGTGCTGTTTCCGGGGCTGGGATAGTAACCGGCGATGGTGGAAACGCCGGCCGCGGTATAGGCTGGAATGGTGCCATCCACGTTATCGATGGGACCGGCCAGGTTGGGGAATGTAGGAATGTCGTTGGGGAGGTTCGTCTCGGGGTTGCCCACCTGGGTGGCATAGGAACAGCCGGTGCTGTTAGTACCCAGGTAATTGACTTCGCTGGACCCCTGGTAGGTGCTGGAAATCACCCCGAACACGTCCGCGCCGGTGGTGGGCGGGGGCCAATACGGATAACTACTCCCCAGGTTCACATACGATTGGACAACGCCACCATGCGGGCTGGCCGTGTGGCAGTTGGCGGTCGAGGTGAAGTTACCAGTAAATCCGCTGGGGCGCCCGTCGGTGAGGAGCAGGATCACGTTCAAAGCGCCGGGCTGATTCAGTTTGCGGAGCTGATACCACGCCTGGTAGAGCCCGTCCGCCGTATTGGTTCCATTGTTACCCCAGGCGATGTTATTGATGGCGGTTCCAATGTTGGGCGAACCGCTCTGAAAAGAGGTAGTGGGAGGGAAATCCAGCCTCCATGCCCCGCCAAAGGTCACCATGCCGACCACGTCCCGGCCATCGACGAACGTCGAAGTACTGGAGTTGGCCACGAACTGGGTCAGAACGTTGACGATGGTGGTGTTGGCGCCTTCCGTCAAGACCGAGCCGGAGCGGTCCACCACGATCATGAGGTTGGTGTAGCGCACCGAGACGGTGGCCTGAGCCGCGACGGTGCTGGTGTTGATGCCGATAACGCGCATGAACAACATGGGCACGAGTTCGGAGGCCTGGACGTTGAGGGTACGCACTTTGGTAGTGGCGTTCTGGCTTGGCGTGGCGCTATAAGACACGGGAGTCGATCCCCAGTAATTAGAAGGAAAATTGGCGTTGAAATAGCGCTGGCTGGTGCTCTGGATGGCTGCCACCTGAGTGGGATCGCTCAGGTTGGTACTGCGCTGCATCAGGTAACCGGCGTCGATGGCCGCGGCATCCACGGCCGCCTGCAAACGGCCCTTGACGTTGTAGAGGACGCTGAAGTCGATGGCCAGACCGGCCACCGGTATCAGCACCATGGAGGCGAAAAGAACGTAAAGGGCCGCGAAACCCCGCTGACCCCTGGCTACCCGGCGATTGCATTTCATAAAACGATCCTGTTCCAAGTTAGAAAATGGTTCTGGCGTAGACCAGCGGCTCACCCGAGAACCCCGGGATATTCAAAGCCGGCGTTTGGTTGACCATCTCGGCGACATAAGCGATTTCGCCGGCGTTCAGCGCCAATACCGAATTGAATCCGCTGGCCACGGCCGAGGAACTGCTGGCCTGATTGACGGAGGTCACTTCGTTGGTGACACCGTTGACCGTGGTGGTGGGCGGCGTGCCGAATGCGCTGGACCCGGAACTGGTGTTGCCGATGGTCAACTGCTCGACAAATACCGGCTGGCCGAGGTTGGCGCAGGGCTTGCCCGCGGGCGCAATATTAGCGGCATCGCAATCCGACTGTTGTTCCACTTTGACCTCCGACAGAATCACGACGCTGGATCCGGAGGAGGTGAGGTTAAAGCCGCTGGCCAAGGTCTGGGCATTCGAAATGGGGCCGGTGTTTCTGAAGTTGATGCCCTCAATGTACATGTGGCCCAGGTCGCGGGTGATCTGCATCATTTGAATGCTGCAAACCAGGCGGAATCCGAAAACAAAGGCGCCCAGCAGCAGCGGTGTAAGAAACAACAGCGACATGCTGAACTCTACGATGGCGACGCCTGAGCGGGATTTGAATTTACGAGTTGGCATGGTAGTTACTCGCTTTTCGTAATGCAAGGATACGGACTGGGAATTGGTTCCATCACGTCGTAAGCGCGCGCCCAGATGGTGACCGGACTCTTGAGCGAAAGATAGGGCACCCAGGGGTTAAATTGATAACCTTCGACGGAAACTTCGACGATATTTCCGCCGGCGTTGTTGGTCACCGTTCCATTGACCGGGTCGATGAAGTGCACATGGAGGGTGTTGTACGCGGCGGTGCTGCTGAGAAAGCCGATGGCGTTCTGCTGGACAAATGCTTTGACCGAATCGTCCTGGCACGGCCCCGGGCTGTTCTGGCCGGTGATGGCGTAGCGGACGCCCTCGCGCACGGCATGTTGGAACGTGCTGCGCAGGAAGATCGCCATGGACATGTCGAGCAGGAGGAAGGTGATACCCAGAAGCGGCGCCAGAATCAGAGTTACTTCCACCAGCTCGGCTCCGCGCGACCGGGATCTGCGCGAGGTTCTCTTTCTGGCAGGGCATGCGGCCCGGTTAGACTGCGGTGTAATGCGGACGGCGGAGTCTCCGGTGTCCCCATGCGAAGTGTTGCCAACAGTGTTCATATCTTGTAACTCCGGATTTGACTCGGTACTCATTTAAGTTCTGGAAGTCATTATAGGAGTTTGCTATCGTTGGAAAAGTCCTAATGATGCTATTGAGGTAATGGTCCACCTGTACCAAAAGGCAACTAAGGCGGAGGGGGAAAAGGACTGCCGCTGGGTCCTTCGCAGAACCGCTGGACGGCCGCTAAGTGATTGATTGCGGAGAAGGATTGGCAGCGGGAACGGGCGGCGGCCGGCAGGCAACCCGCGCCGCGGAAAAGGGACTTTTGACGGTCGCGCGACGGCACCTTAGTACAACCGTGAATTCATGCCAATTCGTACTGCCGGGACCACATCTTTTTCCTTAGTTGAGTAGGGTGATGTCCCGAATATGGGCGCGAGGGAAACGTTGCCTTTCTGGGCGTTTCAACAAGCGGCTGATGAGGGATCATCGCGCCAAAGCCGCGCTACACCGGGTGCGCTACAATCCCTGCATGCCCCAATTCAGCTCGTTATTCCGGTTGGATGGCCGGGTGGCCTTTGTGGCTGGGGCGGCCTCCGGAATCGGTTTGGCGTCCGCCGAAGGACTCGCCGCGGCGGGCGCGTTCACGATCTGTGCGGACATCAATGGCGCAGGCGCAGAGGCGGCTGCCGCCAGAATTTGCGCCGGCGGGGGGCAGGCGGAATCTTTGGCCCTGGATGTTACCGACGCGGCCGCGGTTGCGGTAGCTTTTCGGAGCATGGAGGACAGACACGGGCAGATCCACGCGGTGGTCTCGACGCCGGCGGTAAACATTCGCAAGCGGCTGCTGGATTACACCAGCGCCGATTTCGACAAGGTGCTGCGGCTGAACCTGGCAGGCGGTTTCCACGTGCTGCAGGCAGCGGGGCGGCACATGCTGGCGCACCGGGGCGGCAGTATCATTCTGTTTTCGTCGATGCGGGCCGTCACCGTGGAGCCGGGACAATCGATTTACGCCACCACCAAAGCGGGATTGATTCAGATGGTGCGAGGGCTGGCCGTGGAATTGGGACCGGCGGGCATCCGCGTCAACTGCATCGCGCCCGGGGTGGTGGAGACTCCGCTCACCGCGCCCATTAAGAGCAAACCGGAGTGGTACGCGGCGTACTCCGCCCGGAACGCGCTGAACCGTTGGGCCACGGCCGATGAAATGGCGGGGCCGGTGGTGTTTCTGGCCTCCGACGCCAGCAGCTACGTCACGGGGACGGTGCTGTTTGCCGATGGCGGCTGGACGGCCATTGACGGCCGCTTCGCGCCGCCGGTGTAGGCGCTGCAGGGTCCGGCCAGTTGACCACAGTTAACCAATCTAAGGCGATTCACCGACGGCTGGTCCGCGCGGGCACCGGCCGCCGGGCGGGCAGATTCTTCTCGGGATTAAGAACTGGTGCGCATCGGCCGATAAGGGTTGCGAGGGAGCGATACGGTAACTCCAGGCGAAGTTACGATTTACGCACAGCCGCTGGCGGACATCCTCACGGCGCATGCCGAATGGACGCTGAACCCGGCCCATGGGCGCCGCGGCCGGTTCCGGAACGTAACCCTGAACGAGGTGGAAATGCGCAATGCCCGGCTCAGCCGGGCCTACTTCGAAGGGGTGATGCTGGTGGAGGCCGACCTTTCCGGCGCCGACCTCACGGGCGCCGAACTGAATGCGGTGGACTTCGGAGGGGCACTGCTCAGCGGGGTGGATTTCACCGGTGCGCGGTTTCATCACGTGGATTTCCTGGGCAGCTACCTGGTGTCGGCCTGCTTTATTGAAGCCAGGATCGATGGCGGCAGTTTCCGGCAGGCGCGTCTGGAGCGGGCGGCCTTTCAAAATGCCGCCATGACCCACGTGGACCTGGCAGGGACCACGCTAACTGGCGCCTCGTGGCACGATGCCAGGCTGGCGGGCTGCGATTTTTCAGCCGCCCGGATGGATGGCGCGCACTTACACCGCTTGCGTGCCGGCCAGTGCCGGTTTGTGGGGGTGACCGGCAAGGATGTGAACTGGTCGTACAGCCGCTTGAACCGCTGCGACTTATGCGGGGCGGAGTTGTTGGGCGCCCGGTTTCAGAATGCCTGCCTGGAAGCCACGCGGCTGGTGAGTGCCGATTTGGCCGGCGCGGATTTTCGCGAAGCCTCTCTCAGCGGCAGCGATTTGTCGCAAGCCGTGCTGCGCAGCGTCCGCATGGACGGAGCCAACCTGCTGGGGACGGATCTTTGCGGGGCCGACTTGACGGGCGCACGGGGGCTTACGCAACATCAACTCCAGCAGGCGCGCACCGACAGCGCCACGATTCTGCCGAACGGCAGCCGCGGGCCGTACATCCGGTTCTCGGGGGCCGAGAAGCCGGCGGGGAACAACGGCTGGGGGTGGTAAGCCAGGGCACTTACTGCTCCGACGTGGTTCTGAAAAACGGCAGAAGCACGGAGGAGACGAATCCTGCTCGCCTCGCCGCGCTTCCTCCGAGACCGTGCGCCTCGCGGTTAGAAGTAGAACCGGAGGGAAAGCTGGAGTTGCCGGTTCAAGCCGGTCTTGCTGGTGATCTCGCCGAATTGGCTCGAAGTCGGGTTATAGTTCGGGCCGCTCAGGTTCGGGTGATTCGGGAAGTCGTAACACTCGGCGCGGAACTGGAATCCGCTCCGCTCGTTGACGACGAACGTCTTGAACAGGGAAATATTCCAATCCTGGAAGCCGGGGCCGTAGATGGAATCGCGGACACCGGGCTGCAGGTTGAAGGTACCGGCTGCCGGCTGGGTGGCGTTCACCGTAAAGTACTTCACCGAGCTGGCATTGCCGTTGGGGCCGGCAAATGCGCCAGTATTGATGGTGACCGGTCCGTTGAGGACCCAGAACTGGCCCTCAGACCCGCAACCGAAGCTGCCGAACTCTCCGACGCCCGCGAAATCGTTGTTAGTGCCTACACCGCAGGGCGTGCCGGTCTGGAATTGCGCCGTGCCGGCCACCGACCACCCCCCCATCCAATGGTTCTTCTTCATGAACGGAATTGCGTAGATGTAGTTGATCAACACGATGTGGCGCTCATCGTATTCCGACGGACCCCAAAGGTTGCTGGTGTTGTACGTATCGGGCACGATATCGCGGTAATTCGATCCCCCATCCATGCTCTTCGAAAGGGTATAAGTGACGCCGAAGCTGGAACCGTTGATGAAGCGCCGCTCCCACGAGAGTTGCAGCGAGTTATACATCGAATTCACTACGCTTTCTTCTTCCTGAATTTCCGCGTATCCTTTGTACCCGTCGCAGCAGGACCAGCGGCGCGAGCGCAATGGAATCGTGGTGCGTGCGATCGAATACCGCCTGGAGGGAGTCGAAGGAGCGGAGCCGATATACCGATTGGCAACCACAATCCTCGACCACGAACTGGCTCCGGCTGCC
>DATJRE010000317.1:0-8590 GCA_035505095.1 Bryobacteraceae bacterium
GTGCGCATGGGCCGGGGCGCCCAGATGGGCGTGGACCACAACAAAGGCTTCGAGTGGGTGGGAGCCTCCGCGGGGTTCATCGCATCATGACCATTCTGTGCCTGGCCAGCTATGAAAAGGGCCACGAGTTCCTGCGCCAATGCAAACGGCAGGGATGGACGGTGGTGCTGGTGACCGCCGAAAGCATCCGCGAGAAAGCCCACTGGCCGCGCGAGGCCATCGACGAGATTTTCTACCTGCCGGACGACCATCAGCAGTGGAATCCCGCGCATCTGCGAAACGGCGTCAGCTACCTGGCGCGCACGCGCTTGTTCGATCGCATTGTGCCGCTGGACGATTTCGATGTGGAGCTGGCCGCCATGCTGCGCGAGCACCTGCGCGTGCCGGGCATGGGCCAAACCACGGCCCACTACTTTCGCGACAAGCTGGCCATGCGTCTGCGCGCGGCCGAAGCCGGCATCGCCGTGCCTGAGTTCATTCACGTGCTGAACCATCCGCGGCTGGCCGAGTTTCTGGGCAGGGTGCCGCCGCCGTGGGTGCTGAAGCCGCGCTCCATGGCGGGCGCCATCGGCATCCGCAAGATCCACAGCGCGGAGGAGTTCTGGGCCATCGTCGAGGGGCTGGGCGACGAGCAGTCGAATTACCTGCTGGAGCGCTTCGTCCCCGGCGATATTTTCCACGTCGATTCCATCGTGTACGAGCGCGAAATCCGCTTCGCCATCGCCAGCGCCTACGGCACGCCGCCCTTCGAAGTGGCCCACGGCGGCGGCATCTTCACCACCCGCATTCTGGAGCGCGACGGGGAAACGGCCCAGCGCCTGCTGGCCGAAAACCGGCGCGTTTTGGCGACCCTCGGCCTGTTGCGCGGCGTATCGCATACCGAGTACATCCTGGGGCGGGAGGATGGCCGGGTCTATTTCCTGGAAACGTCCGCCCGCGTCGGCGGCGCCAATATCGCCGAGCTGGTGGAGGCGGCCACCGGGATCAATCTGTGGGCCGAGTGGGCCAAGGTCGAGTTGGCCGGCGGCAAGGCCCCCTACGATCCGCCGGAACCGAGGGGCGACTACAGCGGGCTGCTGGTTTCCCTGGCGCGCCAGGAGCAGCCCGATACCAGCGCCTTCAACGATCCCGAGATTGTGTGGCGGATGGCCCTGCCGCACCATATCGGCCTGATCGTCCGCTCGCCCAGCCCGGCGCGGGTCCGCGAACTCCTGGCCGATTACACCGCGCGGGTGGCGCGCGACCACCACGCCTCGGCTCCGGCGCGGGAACGGCCGGGGAACTAACGTACTACCCGGAGGTTTGCGAACTGGAGAACCGCCGGTCCTCCGGTGGGGCAGCCTGTCCAGAGCGGAAAGCCGCCGCGCCGGAGCTTTCCTTGCTTGGGGCATTCCGCGGCCCCCTAAAGTTTTGGGCAATCCCGCCGATTAGCAGCTCATGTGGTCTCCAGGGCCCGTTGCCCTTTTCGCGCTCCTTGTTCCATACGCCGCGGCGCAGCAGGTCGGCGCCCCTACCGACGCCTTGGATAAGCTCAGCGTCGACGATCTGTTCAGCGTTCAGGTAACTTCCGTGGGGCGCAAGGCGCAGGAACTCTCGAAAGCCCCCGCGGCCGTGTTTGTCCTGACCGCGGAGGATATCCGCCGTTCGGGCGCCACGTGTATTCCCGAAGCCTTGCAATGGGTTCCAGGGCTGACGGTGCTCCACGTGGATGGCCGTTCCTGGGTGGTTTCGGCCCGCGGCGATGCCCGCCTGTACGCCGACAAGATGCTGGTTCTGGTGGACGGGAGATCCCTTTACGTTCCTGCCTTTTCCGGGGTCATCTGGGACATGATTCTCGTTCCCATGCAGGATATCGAGCGCATCGAAGTGGTGCTTGGTCCGGGCGCGGTCATGTGGGGGCCGAACGCCGTCAACGGGGTCATCAATATCATCACTAAGTCCACGGCTTCCGCCAGTGGTGGGCAGGCCAGCGTGTCTACCGGGAACGAGGTGCGCAACGCCACGGAGTTGGATTGGGGCGGGCCGCTCAGCAGCCGTTTCTCCTACCGCGCGTGGGGAATGTTCGACTACCGGACACCGGCCTTCGGTTCACCAGGTTTCGACCAACTGGATGACGAAATTCCTTATCGGCAGAACGGAATCACCAACCTGAACGCCGGCTCCGCCAGCGTTGGATTTCGAATGGAGGGCGCGCTGAGCCCGATAGACCAGTGGATGGTGCAGGGCAGTGTCTATAAAATGGACGGACAGAGTCCGTTCGTCTACGCCATTACGATGCCGGACGTAGTGGCTTTCTCGCAAGGGCACTCCGCTTACCTGGGCGGAAACTTCCAGACCGTATGGACCAGGACGCACGCTCCCGGTAATGAAAGCACGCTGCAATTCTCCTACAGCCACGATAACACCGCATTCTCTTACCTCTCCTCGCTCGCCAATAACCTGACCCTGGATTATCAAAACCGGCGGCAGACCGGGACCCGCAACGAAATCTACTGGGGCGCCGGTTACCAGCAATATTGGGACGATTCGACGGCCAGCCGGTTTCTCACGATTTTACCGGCCTCCGCCACCTATCGTGACGGGGACGCCGTGGTGCGCGATGAGTATCAGCTCGTCCCGGAGCGCCTGATGGTTTCCCTCGGCGTGCGGTTCGATTACAACTCCTTCACACACCTGGAATACCAGCCCAGCGTCCGGCTGCTCTTTACGCCCGATCGGAGGCAATCGGCCTGGATGGCGGTGTCGCGGGCCGTGCGCGTGCCGAGCCGGCTCAATCGCGACGTCCATCTCGCCGGCGGCTCCGTGCTGTTCGGCGAATTGCCAATCTCGATTTCGCTGAACGGCTCGCAGTCCTTGAGAGCGGAGGTGGATCGGAGCATCGAAGCAGGGTATCGTTTCCAGTCCGGCCAGCGCTGGTCGATGGCCGCCTCGTTATTCGGCAGTTATTACGGCAGGCTGATGGGGATGGCCGGTCCCGCGGTTCCGATAGTCAGTCTGATCGGCTCGGTACCGGTTTTCAGCGTCCCCTTCACCTATTGCAACTGCGGCTCGGGCCGCTCTTACGGAGGCGAGATCTCGGGGGCGTGGCACGTCCGCGAGGGATGGCGAATCCTGCCCTCCTATTCCTATCTGAACGAGAGTCGCTGGCTGCCCGCCGGCAACTTCGAGTTGTACCAATGGGACACCATTCCCAACACCATTCCGCACCAGTTCCTGATGCGCTCCCAGCACGACCTTTCCCGAAAGTTGCAGTTCGATCTGATGGCGCGGGCCCGTTCCCGGGATGCCGCCTGGAACCTGCCGGGCGCTTTTCTGCTGGACGCCCGGCTCGGCTGGCGGCCCATTCGTTCCGGAGAGTTCAGCATAGCCGTCCAAAACCTGACCAACCGGCAGATCCTGGAGACCTACGCCGAAAGCCCTTTCCTTTCCATCCCTATCCGCTGCACCTTCGTAGTCAAGTGGACCCAGAGGTTCTAGGGTGAGGGACAGGAAGACAAACGGTCTGCTCTCCAAGACCGCTCCCCCGAATCGCCCGAAAAGACCGTCTCGCGGGCGCCTGCCGCGAGCCGCGGCAACCCTGGCGGCCGTTGCGTTGCTGTTGATCCTGTCCATAGTGTGTCCGGCCTCCTCAACTCCCGAGGATGAGTTGAAATCCGCGGCAGTGCTTAGTTTCCTGCGCTATTCGGATTGGCCGGTGACTCCGGGCGGCATTATCACGGTGGGGGTGTTTGGCCGCGCGGACTTCACCCAGGCTTTGGCCCACACGCTCGAAGGCAAGCTCGCCAACAATCGTCCCGTGCATTTGTTTCCCATCGACCTGACCTCCGACCTGCACGGTTTCCAACTGGTGTACATCGCCGCCAGCAAAGCCGCCGAAGTGCGTCAGGTCCTCACCAGCACTGCCGCCGCGCATGTCTTGACCATCGGCGAAACTGACCGGTTTCTGGATTACGGGGGCGCCATCAACCTGTTCCTGATCGACGGCCATATCGGTTTCGAAGTCAACCTGGAAGTGCTGGCACGGGCGGGCGTAACCATCAGCTCCAATATGCTCAGGCTGGGGCAGATCCGCGATCCTCGCCATGGGAGGGCCGCTCAGTGAAGCGCTACCGGTCGCTGCGTTGGAAGTTGGCCGCGCTGATCGCCGCCGGCAGTGTGCTGACCACCGTGATTGCCGTAGCGGGCTTCGTTTGGGTGGATCTGAACCGCTTTTGGGCGGGCACCGATGCGGAAGTGGCTGCCCTCGGCGGCGTGGTGGGCGACCAGATCGGACCGGCCCTGGCGCTGGACGACCGCAAGTCTGCGGCCGAGATTCTCAAATCCCTGCGAAGCGATCCTCTGATCCGCGACGCCACCGTATACGACGCGCATGCCGCCTGTTTCGCCGAGTTTCGCCGCTATGGCGGCGCCGGCTGCCCGGCCAAGCTGCCCGATGGCTTGCAGAAACGGGCGGACGCGATCATCCTGGCGGCTCCGATCATGGCCGATGGCGACCGTTTGGGCACCCTCGCCCTCTCCGCCAGCATTCCGTCGGTGTTCGCCGTGGTGCGCCACTATCTGGGTGGGGCGGCGCTCATCTTTCTCCTCAGCCTGGTCGTGGCGGCCTCGGTGGCCATGAGCTTACAGTCACGCGTTTCCCGGCCTATTCTGGGTATCGCCGAGTTTGCCGGGCGCATCGCCAGAACCCACCGCTTCGCGGACCGCATCGCTCTGGAATCGTCCGATGAGCTGGGCGTGCTGGCGAATTCCTTCAACTCCATGTTGGACGAAATTGAACGGCGCGATCGGGAATTGGGCCGCCAGCGCCGCAGCCTGGAGGACGAGATCACCGAACGGAAGCGGGTGAATGGTGAACTGCGCATCGCCAAGGAAAAAGCCGAGGGGGCGGCGCGGATCAAGAGCGAGTTCCTGGCCAACATGAGTCACGAACTTCGCACGCCCATGAACGGCGTAATCGGCATGATCAGCCTGGTGCTCGATGGCTGCACGGATGCCGCCCAGCGGGAGCATCTCCGGGTGGCCCACGATGCCGCCCAGTCTCTGATCACGATCCTCAACGATATCCTGGATCTCTCCAAGGTGGAAGCCGGCAAAATGACCCTGGAGGCCATCAACCTGGAACTGGAACCGTTCGTCCGCGATTCCGTGCGCGTGTTCGAAATCGCCATCCGCGAAAAAGGCCTCGCGCTCAGCGTGTCGGTTGACCCGCAGTGTCCGAGGACTGTGAGTACAGACCCCGTCCGCCTCCGCCAGATCCTGGTGAACCTGGTGGGCAATGCCGTGAAATTCACGCGCGCCGGGTCGGTGGGTATCTCGGTTCGCCCCGCGGACGGGCGGTCCACCGGCGATGGCAGTATGCTGCGTTTCGAGGTCAGCGACACGGGAATCGGCATACCCACTTCCAAGCTCAGTTCCATCTTCGAAGCTTTCACCCAGGCGGATGGCTCCCACACCCGGCGATTCGGGGGCACCGGCCTGGGGCTGACGATCACCCGGCGTCTGGTCGATCTGATGGGCGGCCGGCTTTGGGTGACCAGCGAAGTCGGTCGCGGCAGCTCCTTTTTTGTGGATCTTCCCCTGGCTTGCGCCCCGCGACCCGCCGGACCCACCGCCACCACCCTGTCGATGGCTCTCGCTGGCAGCCCGAAGGGCGCGCCCGGCCCCGACCCGAGGGCCACTCCCAACGGCATCCGCTCGGCCGCGCCATGCTCCTCGCTGCGGGTGTTGGTAGCCGAGGATAACGCCATCAACCAGAAGGTCATTTCGGCCATGCTCGCCCGGCAGGGCTGGGCCGTTACACTGGCCGTCAATGGCCTTGAAGCCGTCCGCCGCTTCCAGAATGACGCCTTCGACCTGATCTTGATGGACATTCAAATGCCGGAAATGGACGGAATGGAAGCCACCCGCCTCATCCGGCAGCAGGAGCAATCGCGTGCCGGCGGTGCGGTGCGCGTTCCCATCATCGCGCTCACCGCCAATGCCTCTTTCCTCCAGCGCGAAGAGTATCTCGCCGGAGGCATGGACGAAGTGCTCACCAAGCCCATCAATCTCAAGAACCTGCTGGAGGCCATCGGCGCCGTGCTCGGTTGCGCGCCCGGAACCCGGACCTGATCACCGGCATAACCGGCCATTGATCGCGTGCCATCGGCCTTGCCGGAACGTTCCCGGCACCGCGCAGTTTGTTCGGCCGCCGGCCGCCTTACGGCACTTCGCCGCCCGCCTTGCGCAAGGCCCCTTCCACTTCCTCTCGGCCCCAGCCGGTGCTGATGAACAGCTCCTGGCGGGCGCCGGAAGCCAGGGCAATCGCCTTCCAACCGTTCTGCGTCGGTACGGTAACCCGCACCTTGACTTTGCCCTTGGCATCCCGCACGGGCCGGATTACGCCTGGAATCACGGAGCGGATTTCCGGATTGGCGGCGAGCAATTCTTCCAGCACGGGGCGCAACCCATCGATGATGCTATGCTCCACCTTCAGCCGGTCTTTGGCCGTGCGCAGCCGCATTTAGCGCCAGCCTTCTCCGCCCCGCAAGGGCACGAAACGGCACAGCGTAGCCACGCGGTAATCAATCCGCCCGTTGCGCTTGGTGACCACCCGCAGTTCCTGATCGTAGCGCGGGCCCACCGGGATCACCAGCCGCCCCGGATCGCGAAGCTGGGCGAGCAGCGAGGCAGGAATTTCGGGGGCCGCGGCGGCGACGGAAATGGCATCGTAGGGCGCCCACTCCACGCAACCGAGGGAACCATCCCCTGCGCGCACCTCGACGTTGCCTCCCGTCCCGGTCCGTTTAAGGTTGGCTTCCGCCATGCGGGCCAAGCCGGGCACGATTTCCAGAGCCATCACGCGGGCGGCCAGCTTACCCAGCACGGCAGCCGCATATCCGCATCCGGCGCCCACTTCGAGCACCGTTTCGGTGCCGGTGAGATCCAGGAGCGCGGCCATCAGGGCGGTCATGTAGGGCTGCGAGATGGTCTGGCCGAAGCCGATCGCAACCGGGTCATCGGTGTAGGCCAGCAGCCGCGACTCAGGCGGTATGAATTCCTCGCGGGGAATCTGGCCCATAGCCTCCAGCACGCGGGGATCGTGGACGCCGCGCCGGCGTAACTGCTTTTCCACCATCCGCCGGCGTTCCTCGGGCCAATCGGGAATCACGGCCACCCCCACCTCTATAATAGCGGTGATGGCGCATCCGATAACATTGATTCCAGGAGATGGTATCGGCCCCGAAGTGGCCGATGCTACCGTTCGCGCTGTGGATGCTACCGGCGTGACGGTGGAATGGGAGCGCGTCGAAGCCGGCGCGCGTGCCCTGGCCGAGTACGGCCAGTTGATTCCCGATGAGGTGTTCGCGTCGCTGGAAGTGACCCGCGTGGGCCTCAAAGGGCCGACCGCCACGCCCATCGGCGGAGGCCATCAGAGCATCAATGTGGCTTTGCGCAAGAAACTGGGCCTCTACACCAATTTCCGCCCGGTGCGTATGTTGCCCGGGCTCAAGACCCGCTTTCGGGACCTGCCCCTGGACCTGGCCATCTTCCGCGAGAACACCGAAGACCTGTACTCCGGGCTGGAGCACGAAGTGGTCCCCGGGGTGGTGGAAAGCCTCAAGATCATCACCCGCAACGCTTCCATGAAGATCGCCCGCTCCTGCTTCCAATACGCGCGCCGCGAAAGCCGCCAAAAAGTGACCGCTATTCACAAAGCCAACATCATGAAGCTGAGCGACGGCCTGTTTCTCAAATGCTGCCGCGAGGTGGCCGCGGAGTTTCCCGAGGTGCAGTATAACGAGCTGATCGTGGACAACGCCTGCATGCAGCTGGTCATGCGGCCGGAGACCTTCGACCTTCTCCTGCTGCCGAACCTGTACGGCGACATTATTTCCGACTTGGCTGCCGGCCTGGTGGGTGGCCTGGGGATTGTGCCGGGCGCCAACCTGGGCGATCACCACGCGATCTTTGAGGCGGTGCATGGGACCGCGCCGGATATCGCCGGCAAGGGGCTGGCCAACCCTACGGCACTGATGCAGTCGGCGGTGCTGATGCTGGCCCATCTGGGGGAGCGGGAGGCGTCCGCCCGCCTGCACCGGGCCATCTATCAGGTATACGCGGCGGGTGAGCACCTCACCGGCGATGTGGGCGGCAGAGCGACCACCGGCGAATTCACCGATGCCGTGATCTGTGCGATTTCTCACGCCGCCGGCTAGCGGGCCATATAACCTTTTAAATGCCGGCATCGGGAGCGTAGCCAGGGGCGGGAGCGCTATCATAGAGTTGTATGGATTCGAAAGAATCGCCTGTAGTATTAGTAGTTGCAAATGACGAGGAGGCCGTCCAAAGGGCGGTGTCCTCTACTCTGGAGAAGGCTGGGTTCGTCGTGACGGGCGCGTCGAACGCCGCCACCGCCGTTGAGCGTTGCCGCAGAAACCGGCTTCATCCCGAACTGGCAGTAATTGATACCACGATTCCAGGCATCGATTTGCAGGATCTTGTCTATCAGTTGCACCAGATCTCGCCCTCTCTGCGGGTTCTGTTCCTTTCCGGCGAATCCCCCAGTGAGTTGGCACGTAGCGTGCGTGCGCGTTGGCACGGTAAGTTT
>DATJRE010000318.1:0-53449 GCA_035505095.1 Bryobacteraceae bacterium
CGGGCGCACCGAGCGCGTCTGGGGCCACCTGGTCACGGCTTCCTATTTCTCCACCCTCGGAGTGCGGCCCGCCCTCGGCCGCTGGTTTTCCGCCGCCGAAGAGCAGCCGGGCCATGCGCCCCAAGTCGCCATCAGCTACCGCTTCTGGCGCAACTACCTCGGCTTCGACCCTGCCATCATCGGCAAAGTTCTCCGCGTCAACGGACAGCCGTGCACCATCGTCGCCATCGGGCCGGACGGCTTCCTGGGCGCCTCGCCCATGGCCTATGCGGCCGATCTGTGGCTGCCCGTCGGCGTCGATGCGGCCGTTGCGCCCGAACTTGCCGGCGACGTTCTGGATCGCTATGACCGCGCCCTCTTCCTGTTGCTTGGACGCCTTCGGCCCGGTGTTTCGGTAGCACAGGCCGAAGCCGCAATGGACGCCATGGCGCGCCAGATCGAGCGGGAACAGGACGACCCCAATCGCGACCGCCCCGGGCGCCGCATCCAACTGTACCCCGGCGGCAAGCTGGTGCCGATGAGGAAGGAAGAGATCCCGGTCATCGCCGGCTTCTTCTGCGTGCTGGGCGGCGTGGTGCTGCTGATTGCCGGCTCCAATGTGGCCAACATGATGCTGGCACGCGCCGCCGACCGCCGCAAAGAAATCTCCATCCGCCTCGCCTTGGGCGCCGGGCGCGCGCGCCTCATCCGCCAGTTGCTCACCGAGAGCCTGCTGCTGGCCGCCGCCGCCGGTGCCCTGGGCTACGCCTTCGCCTGGATGCTGATGCACGTGGCTTCCCAGGAATCGATCCCTTATCCGGTGCCCCCCACCATGAACCTGGAACCCGATGCGCGCGTGCTGCTCTTCACCTTCGTCCTCACCGGTATCACTGCCGTGGCTTGCGGCCTCCTGCCGGCCCTGCAAACCACGCGGCCCGATCTGACGACGGCCCTGAAGGAAGGCGGCAATCTGCAGCTCCGCCGCTTCCGCCGCCTGAGCCTGCGCAACGGACTGGTGGTTTCCCAAGTGGCCGGTTCCTTGGCGCTGCTGCTGATCACCGGATTTCTGGTGATCGGCCACCAAAAAATGATGGGCGGCGAGGTCGGATTCGATCCCGCGCATCTCTACCTGCTCTCGCTCGACCCCATCCGCGACGGCTATACCCCCGCCCGTGCCGCCGATTTCTTCCCCAAGCTTCTGGAACGCTTAGAGACGCTTCCCGCAGTCGCCGCCGCCTCGCTGGCCGATTCGGTGCCCATGTCCATGATCGCCAAGCCGCGCGTGAACTTCGCCGTGGAAGCGCCCGGCGGCGCAAAGGCCGTTTACTCGGCTAGCCAGTTCCGCGTAGGCCGCGGCTTCTTCGATACCATCGGCATCGCCATTCTGCGCGGACGCGGCCTCCGCCAGGAAGACGAGAAAGAGGGCGTCACGGCCGCCGTGGTGAGTGAAAAAACCGCCCGCGAATGCTGGCTGGGGCAGGATCCGCTGGGCCGGCGCATCGAAATCGGCACTGAGGGGATGGCGGAGGGATTCGCCATCAGCGGCGGCACCTTCGGGCCGGGATCTCCCCCGAAACTCGCCGGCCAGGTGCAGATTTACCAGGTGGTGGGGGTGGCCCGCAACGTCCGCGACGGCCTCAGCATGGTGGCCACCGACGCGCCGGCCGAGATCTACGTGCCTCTCCGGCCCGCCGATTACGCCCGCCCCACGCTGCAAGGAATGACCCTGCTGGTGCGCACCACTCCCGGCGTGGACGTGCTGGCCGCCGTACGCCGCGAAATCGAGGCCCTGGATAACCACATCCAGCCCTTCAACCCGCGCAGCATGGCGGAGCAGATCGAGACCATCCTGTTCCCCGTGCGCGTGGCCCTTTACACCTACGGCGTGATCGGCATTTGCGGCCTCATCCTGGCGGCGGTCGGCCTGGCGGGCGTTACGGCCTATTCCGTCACCCAGCGGCGCCGCGAAATCGGCATCCGCCTGGCGTTGGGCGCCCGTAGTGCGGACGTGCTCCGCCTGGTGATGCGGGAAGGCCTGGCGTTGATCGTCATCGGCTCGGTGATCGGCCTGCTGCTGGCCCGCGCCGGCATCCGCGCGCTTTCCTCGGCGCTCGATATGATTGCCCGCACCGCCGGCAACACCACCAACGACCCCACGCTACTCGTGGGCGCCCCGCTGCTGCTGGCGCTGCTGGCGCTGGCCGCCTGCTACGTGCCCGCACGCCGTTCCACGCTGGTGGACCCCGCCGTCACCCTGCGGCAGGAATAGCAGTGCGGACCAACGACCGGACGCGGATTGCGTGGCGGCGCAGAGAAAAGACTGAGAAGCATGAATTCACTCCGCAGTTCTCCGCGTCTCCGCGTCCGGTTTTTGGCCGCCTGGAGATCGGTCCGCGGGGAAGGGCTTCTCGAAAGCCAAATCCAGGAAGTCGAAGGAGGTCGGTACGGCGGCCTGCCTTGTGCAACGCACGTCATTGTCCGGTTAAACCTCAGTGTTGGCAGTCCATTCTCTACGGCAATTTCGGCTCGACGCGCCCGAGGGCCTCATCGGTTGCCAACTCCAGCTCTTCGAGCTCGCTCTCGTCAAGGTTCCGGATCTTGGCCTGCAACGCCGATTTGGGAATGGCGCGCATCTGAAATGCCAGCGCAACGGAGTCCTGCGGAGGCCCGCCGGCTGACGATGAGCTAACCAGCGCGGTTCCCGCCAGGTTTGCCCGATCAAGGTTTGTGGTGAGGGGAACGATGAGAACGGATTGAAGCACCCTCGTCAACGTGTCGCTTTGCCAGATCACGACGGGCCTGCGCCCGGTCTGTTCCCGAGGGCGATAGGAGCCGAGGTCGGCCCACCAAACCTCTCCTCGCTTCAACGACGCTCCGTAACGTCGAGCGAGCTTGCCCACTCCCCCAGGCCCTGCTCAGAAAGAGAAAGGTCTTCCTGATTCGAAGCGCTCGAAAGCCGGGCCAAGTCCCAACGGCGGGCGTCCGGGCGGCGCACCACGATTACATTCACACGCTCCCCCGCACGAAGGCCCAAACGCTCTACCGGGCGGAGGACGCCGTCTTCGTATTGGGCTTCCACCAATCTCACCACCACGATCGTATCATACGCCGTTAGATACGGTCCCGCCGCCTCGTGCAAACGTCGTTCAAACACTTCGGCGAGACGCGCCGATTTAGCTTGGACAGCCGGCCTGCCAAGGTCGCCTCGCAGGAGCCAGTGCCCTACCCCGTTCCTCCGACCATCAACCTGGAACCCGATGCGCGCGTGCTGCTCTTCACCTTCGTCCTCACTCCTCCGACGAAGACCGTGCCATCGTCCGCCACGGCCAACCCGGTGGCCTCGTCGTTCTTGGAGCTTCCCAGCAGAGTGGAGTAGACGATTTTTCCGCCGGCATCGAGCTTGAGCACAAACACATCCCGCCGCGGACCACCGAACCGGCGTTGTACAGCATCGCGGGTGGTCGGAAAATCGGGCGATTCGGTCTGCCCCAGGACGATGATGGACCCGTCCGGGGCGACTTCCAGGTCGCCCGCTGCATCCCAGCCGCTGCCGCCGATGCGCGTGGCCCAAACCAGTTTGCCGGTACGCGCCTCGATCTTCACCACCACCGCATCCATGGCGGCGCGCGACCCCGCCGGCGCACGCGCGGCGCTCCCTGCGAAGCTCGCGGAGTCCGAGTGGCACGCCAGGTAGATGTCGCCGGCCCGATCGAGCGTGATGCCGTCGCAGTCGTCGGTGCCCGCGCCGCCCAGATAGCCGAGCATGGGCGCCTGAGGCTGGACCGCGGCCGCGGCGAGCAATGCCAGGGCGGCTATTCGCACCGCAGCGCCTCGATCGGATCCAGCCGCGCGGCGCGGCGCGCGGGCAGATAGCAGGCCGCCATCCCGCTTGCCGCCAGCACCAGCGCGGCGGCCGCGAAACTGGCCGGATCGAACGGCGAAACGCCCCACAACTGGCTGGCCAGCAGCCGCGTCAGCGCCAGGCTGCCGGCCATCCCAATTGCCACGCCCGCCGCGATCAGCCGCAGCCCTCCCGCCAGCACCATCGCGAAGACGCCCGCCGGTTGCGCCCCCAGCGCCATGCGAATGCCGATCTCGCGCGTCCGCAGCGACGTCTGGTAGGCCATCACGCCGAATACGCCGGTGGCCACCAGGAGCAGTCCGATGGCCGCAAAGCCGCCGATCGAGAACAGCGCGAAACGCGGCTGCGCATAGGCGCTGTCGTCGATGGCCTCTTCCACCGTGCCCACATCCATGAGCATCGCCGAAGGATCGATGGCCCACAGGCGCCGCCGAATGCTCTCCACCAGCGCCAGCGGCGGCACCGCGGTCCGCACCACCAGGCCGGCGGGAGTGCCGAATGGGATGTAGACCTGCGGCACCACCGCTTCGCGCACCCCGGCGTTGCGCGCGTCTCCCACCACTCCGATCACTTCGAATTCCGGTTCCCGGGCCGGCGGGGCTGGGGTCTCCCCGTTGAGCACGGGCCGCTCCGGGTGATCCAGGTTGCCTCTGGGCAAATGGAAAATCAGGCGGCGGCCAAGCGGGTCGCGTCCGCCCAGGTATGCGCGCGCGAACGTCTGGTTCATGATCGCCACGTGCGCGCCCGCCGCCACATCGCCCCTTGAAAAACTGCGCCCCTGCCGCACCCTCCGGTGCATGGTCTGAAAATAGGTTTCGTTGCACAGGCTGAGCAGGGTGCTCCAGCGGCCGGAGTGGACTGCGCCGGCCACGTCGAAATCCACCTTCGGACCGCCCGTAAGGCCTGGAGTCTCTACCGCGATGGCGGCCGATGTGACTCCCGGCAGCCCGCCAACCGCCTCCAGCACCTGGCGCGAGAAAGCTTCGCGCTGCGCGTCGCTATAGCCGCGCGGCAGGGCCACCCGGGCCCGTAGCGTGTTGGCCGCGTCGAAGCCCAGTTCCACATGCGTGAGGGCGAAGAAGGTGCGGATCATCAGTCCGGCGCCCGTCAGCAACACCACCGAAAGGGCGGCTTCCGCAATCACCAGGGCGCCCCGCAGCCGGGCGGATCGCGGCGCCGAAAAGGCCCGCGGCACGAACTGAGCGCGGGCGGCATGGAGCGCCGGGGCCAGCCCGCACAGCAGCGTGGTCACGGCAGTCACCGCCACCGCGAAACACAACGCGCGCTGGTCCAATCCGAAAACCGCTTCGGCCGGAACGGCGCCCGGCGGCAGCAGCTTGCGCAGCCCGACCAGTGCAAACGCAGCCAGCAGGCACCCCAGCGCGCCGGCGGCGGCGGCCAGAATTCCGCTCTCCACCAGAAGTTGCCGCGCCAGCCGTCCGCGCGTGGCTCCCGAGGCGGCCCGGATGGCGATCTCCCGCTCGCGCGCGCTGGCCCGCGCCAGCAGCAGGTTGGCCGCGTTGCTCGACGCGATCAGCAGCAGCATGGCCACCGCGGCAAACAGGCTGTAGAGCAGCGGACGCAGGCCGCCCACCACCGAGTCGGTGAGAGTGCGCAGCGAAACGGTGAAGCGCGGGTCGGGAAAGTCCTCGGGATACCGCCGCGCAAGCTGGTGCTCGATGCCATCGAGTTCCGCCGTAGCGGCCGGCAGGCTCACCCCCGGCTTCAGCCGCGCCATCGGCTGGAGCGCTCGCGCATAGCGGTTGCCCGATGCGCCCGAGGCGGTGCGAAAGGGCAGCCACACCGGCACGTCCAGAAACGCGAACCGCGGCGGCATCACGCCGGCCAGGATGCGCGGCTGGCCGTCGAAGGTGAGGGTTCTGCCGATGGCGGCGGGGTCGCCGTGCAATCGCTCCTGCCAGAAGCGATAGCTCACCACGCACACCGCCGGCGCCGCGGGGTTCGCGTCCTCCGCCACAATCGGCCGCCCCACCAGCGGCGCCACGCCCAGGAACGCGAAGGTATTGGTGGTGACCCAGGCCGCCGGAATCTGCTCCGCGCCGCCATCGTGGACCAATTCCAGCGCCGCCTGCTGGAAGCCGATGAGGCCCTCGAAACTATGCGCCGCCGCGCGAAAGTCGCGAAACTCGTCGGGCAGGAATTCCGCCGCGCCGCTGAACCCGTTGGGCCGCAGCGAGTGGTAGTAGAATCGCACGATGCGCCCGGCATCGCGGTACGGGAAAGGATCGAGCAGCGAGGCGCCCACCGAAAAAATCAGCGTGGCCGCGCCGATTCCCAGCGCCAGTGTGAGGATGGCCGCCAGCGCAAACGTCCGGTTGCGGCGGATCATGCGAAGGCCGAAGCGCAGATCGTGGAGCATTGTCCCTCCTTACTAGAATCATAGTGTACTATTTCATTGAGACAAGTCAAGCGGAAAGTTGGCGCGGCCCAATTCGGGGGCATAGAACCAAGCCTGGGCGGTTTGACAGGCGCCGGTTCAATGAACCAGCGCCCTATGAGACGACGCCAATTCCCCGGGCGCCTGTTCGATATTCCCGTGCGGTAACATTTTGTTGCCCCGGGCAGGCCCGAAAGCCTAAATATTCCCGTACGGTAATTTTCGTCCGTTTTCACGGCCAGAATCAGGTATAATATTCCCGTACGGTAACTTTCCAGCGAGAGCAGACCCTTTGAAGTACACCACCGCCGACATCGGGAGACTGCTACGGGAGACGCGCAAAAAACTGGGAGTCACCCAGAAAGCGCTCGCGCTTACGTCCGGAACAGGCCTGCGGTTCATTATCGAGCTGGAGAAGGGGAAGGAAACCTGCGAGATCGGCAAGGCGCTCACCGTCCTTAACACGCTCGGCATCAGGATGACGCTCACGCCGCCCGCGGCGGCCGTTAAGGAAGGATCAGTCGATGGCCCGCACGCTTGACGTCTATCTGCACACCGACCTCGTCGGGCACCTGACGCAGGACGATAACGGCGACATGAGTTTCCAGTACGCTGAAAGCTGGCTGCAGAGGGCAGGGGCCGTCCCCCTATCCCATTCACTGCCGCTGCGGGCCGAGCGCTTCCGCCGCAAAGAATGCCGTGGCTTCTTCGCCGGCATCCTACCAGAGGAGGCCAAGCGCGAGACGATCGCGCGCAATCTTGGCATCAGCGCGCGCAACGATTACGCCATGCTGGAGCGCATCGGAGGGGAATGCGCCGGTGCCGTAACCTTCCTGCCGCACGGCGAACCAATGCCAGACCGGCATTACGGGTATCGCGACCTCTCCGAAGAAGAACTCGCCGCCATCCTGAAAGAGCTTCCGCGGCGACCGCTCCTGGCTGGAGAGGAGGGTATCCGGGTGTCGCTGGCAGGCACCCAGGACAAGCTCGCTGTCCGCCTCGAAGGCGGAACCATCAGTCTTCCGCTCGGCGGCGCTCCGAGCACACACATCCTCAAGCCGAATGTGGAGCGGTTCGAAGGGGTGGTGTTCAACGAAGCCTTTTGCATGCGGCTGGCCGCCGCCGCCGCCCTGCCGGCGGCCGCCATCGAGACACGCGAGGTCGGCGGCATCGGTTTTCTGCTGGTCGAACGCTACGACCGTTATCATCGGCCCGTGCCAGACCGAGCGCCGGTGGTCGAGCGGTTGCACCAGGAAGACTTCTGCCAAGCCCTCGGTATCGCCTCCGAGCAGAAGTACCAGAAGGAGGGCGGGCCGTCGCTGAAACAGTGCTTTGCTCTCCTGCGAGATGTGTCGAGTGTCCCGGCAATCGACGTCGCGCGCCTGCTCGATGATGTAGTTTTCAATTACGTCGTCGGCAACAACGACGCCCACGGCAAGAACTTTTCGCTGGTCTATCGACCCGGCGGCGCCGGTGAACTCGAGATACGGCTGTCGCCGCTTTACGATGTGGTCAGCTCCATCTATTACCCTGAACTGAGCCGCGACATGGCCATGCGCATCGGGGAGCAGTATTCATCCGAGAAAGCCACGCTGCGGGATTTCGAGAAACTGGCCGATGACGCCAAGCTCGGAAAACCGCTTGTCCGGGAGCGGTTGACTCAAGTGACCGAGCGCGTCCGGGACGCTGTCGCAAATGTGCCGGTCAACAGTGCTGTTGCAGAAAGGGTCGCGCATCTGATCCATCAGCGCGCTGAGAAGGCGCTGGCGGAATTTCGGCGCCGCTGACGAATGCGCGCCATCGTTATCCCGGCTTGCGGTTGTCATTCGCCGGCCGGGACGGCGCGACCACCTGGACACGCGGGCGCAGCAGCGCTTCGCCCAGTGCGGGATGCGGCGAGAGAACTGCCGAGGATTCGGAGGCCCCGGGGCGGCCTTCGATGCACTCCCAGAGCACGCCGGAGAAAACCTTCGTGACTTTCGGTGCGTGCTACGCTGCGGCTACGCAGGGGCAGGCTGGTCGAACGTCCTGCCGAGGGCCAGCGCGCGTTTATAGCGCTCGTCGGATTTCTCGGGCGTGTAGGAAACCACGGCGATCTGGATGCTTCCGGCGATCAATTTCTGCGCGGCATACTTCGGGGGCGGGGTTTCGGGGGCCCCGGGGCCGGCGATGCTGCCGCCGCTCAGAAAAACGGCTGTGGCCACGAGTTTCGAGGGTCCCCGCATTTTGGAGTCATCGGCCGCCTTTTTGGCCGCCCAGCGGGTCTGGTCGGCGGGTGTTTTAGTCCACTGCTCGGAAGCCTCCAGCGGCTCGTTCTTCTGTTGCTTGCGTTCCGGCGACTGCAACTCTCGAACCGAGGCACAAGCCCATTTCACACCCGCGTCGACCGGCATTTTGTACGCCAGAAACTTCAACGCGTCCTGGTACAGCTTTTGTTTCTCCAGGCTGTCCAGGTAGGTGGAAGGAGTGGAATCCTCCTGGACCAGGGCCTGCGCCTCGGCGCTCAAGCCGGCGGTTTGGCTGATTTCCTTAACTGTCATATCAACCACAATTGATCATGGTGACGTCGCCCATGATGTCCACCAGGGTGTCGCTCTCGACTTCCACGAGCATGTCTCCGCTAATCTCAACCGTGGGCGCGACGATCGAAATGCCCTCCTGGTCAATGGTGATGCTGCTGGCGCCGACGGTGAGTGTAATGGACTGCATGGCGGTCATAGAAATGCTGCCCAGGCTCACCGTGGTGGTCTGGTTGCCCTTGTCGAGGGTAATCGTCTGGTTTCCGGCGTTGAGGGTCGTGGAATGGTTGCCCTGGGTGATGGTGATGGTCGTATCCTTGACGATGGTCTCGGTGTGGGTGCCGTCCACGTTGATGGTGCGATTATTCTGCACGAGCTGGGTGTCGTCATGCTCCACGCTGGTACTCATATCTTTTTCGGCGTGGAAGGTGATCATCTCCTGGCCCTTGAGATCTTCGAAGCGGAGCTCGTTGTAGTTGTCGGAGGTGCCCCCCTTGCTGCTGCGGGTCTTGATGCCGGACTGGGTCTGATTGTCGGGTAAGGTGTAGGGGGTGGTCTGGTCCGCGTTATAGACGCGGCCAACGATGATGGGGCGGTCGGGATCGCCTTCCAGAAAATCGACCAGGACCTCCTGGCCGATGCGGGGAATGGTCACCCAGCCCCAGCTTTTGCCGGCCCAGATCTGGGAAACGCGGATCCAGCAGGAGCTGTTTTCGTTCTTCTGGCCCACCCGGTCCCAATAGAACTGCACTTTCACGCGGCCGTAATTGTCCACCCAGATTTCTTCGTCCTTTTTGCCGACCACCAGGGCGGGCTGCATGCCGTGCACGGTGGGCCGCATTGTCTTGCGCGGGGGGCGGTAGGGAACCGTTTTCGGGATGGCGGTGAAGGTATTGGTATAGTCGTGCGACTTATCCTTATCCTGCCGGTAGGTGGAATCGAAGGCCTGGTGGGTAACGGAGGTCAGGAAGTACTCCAGGTTGGTGTCGGTGCGGAAGTGGCCTTCCAGTTTGAAATAGCAACCCGCCCGGAAGGCACGGCAGCGGCTGGACCCGTTGACCACAAACTGGAGGGCCTCGCGCTCTTCCAGGCGGATGCGGGCATAACGTTCGCCATCCGATAAGGTGGTGTACTCGCCGGGATAGTCGTAAGCTTCTTCGTTTTCGTCAGCCAGAGTGGCCATCAGGCTCAGGGACGGGGTCTCAAAGTAATAATCGGTTAGCGCGACTTTGCCGGTATAGGCAGTCTCGATCCGCTCCAGGCTGGCTACACCTTCCTGGCCCTCGCCAACCCAGCCCTCCTTATCGTAGGAATACTGTGCGGTGGCCTGGTTGGGGCAAGCCGGCAGAAGCGAACTATTGTCGGCGAACACCATGGTGTGTTCGGTTTCGGTGTGCTCGAAGAAATAGAAGATGCCCTCCTCCTCCAACAGCCGGGAAATGAAGTGCAGGCTGCTTTCGCGGTATTGGACGCAGTATTCGCGCTCCGGGTAGGTGCCGTTGGTACGGAAGGCATAGTTGGAGACGCCTTTATCCTTCAATACGCTGCCCACGATATCGGGCACTGTCATGCTTTGGAAGATCTTGCAATCGCAATCCAGGGAGAGGAACCAGACCTGGGGCACCAGAATGCCTTCATAGGTCGCCAGGTCGGTGTGGGGGTTGGTGATCCCCATGGCTTCGCGCTCGGTGACAATCTCCTCGCCCTCCTTGGCCTGCGCCAGGCTGCGGAAGACGGCGTTGAACACGCGCTCCGAACCGTCGGCGAGGAAGATAGTAACGGTAGCCGAGGTGCGCAAAAGCGATTTGAGGTCCAGCGAAAAGTCCGGAGACAATAAGGCGACCTTAAACTCAAAAGGCGTGGAGAGCGCTTCAGTGCCCGAGAACTTCTCCAGCAGCACCTCGGTTTCGCCCATCGTGGTGTTGATGTTTAAGAGCCGCTCGGTTTGCGAATAAGTAATTTTCGGTGGCGTGGTAGCCATGATTTCCTCCTTGTACGATAACCGTTAGCCGCATCGGGTGCGCCTTCACAGCCCGGCCTGGAAACGCTATATCCGCTCCCGCGATGGATTCCGGCCGCGGCGGCGGCCGTCTGGTCCCCTCAGATTAAGAGTATCGTGTCGCCGGGGTTACGATCGAATTCGTCACGCGATTTCAGCCAGGTATGCCAACCCAGGCACAGGGCATTATCAGCCGGATTTCGAAGCTGGCAGGCCGGCACCTCCTCGCGGCGGAGAATTAATTGGACTTCAAATTCCAGATCGTTGCCGCAAAAACTGCGGGCAATCGCGCGCAACGCCGGCCACGCGGAGCCGGTCGGCAGGAAATCGGCATAGCGGGCGGCGCTCAAAGGACCCAGCTTTAGCCGGACGCGCGATCCCTGATCCCAGATTTCCTCTCCTACCACCGCGCCCAGCCCGAGCTGGGTGGATTCGGGCGTATTGCTCTCGAAAACGCAATGGTCCGGTTCGGCCAGGATGCGCCAGACGCCGACGAACGGCTCCACTTCCACGGGAATGTCGAAATAATCGCCCAGCACGGACTCCAGCGCCAGCGCGGATTTGGGAAGCAGGCTGAAGATGCCGGAATAGTAGATGAAAGCTTCGTCCTCCACCGGCTGGCGGTTGCGGAGACCGGGCGTGCCGAACCCGATCAGGGAATACAGGCAGGCGGTGAGCGGATCGCTGTGGTCGCGTTCATAGGCGACCGTGAAGTGATTCTTCTCCCAGGCCTGGTAGAAAAAGGACGTCAGGCGATGGTTGAAGATATCGAGGAACGCCAGCATCGAGGAATCCCTGGCGCGAAGCCGGCTGGCAATCAGCTCGGTAATGTAATTGGGGAGCGCGCCCAGAGGGCCGATCAGGCCCATGAAGTTAACCACCATCAGAGGAGCGGCGTCCGGCCGCCTGGTGATGGAATGGATGGCGCTCGGCGGAAAGTGCAGGATAGGATTGGCGCCGAAGCGCACCACTTCGTCCTTGGGATGACTGTAGCGGCCTACCGGCGCCCGGCCGGGCTGCAGCCAGCCGAGCACGCGGACCGCCTGGAAGAAGTCGAACGTGTAGGGCTCGCCGAAAAGCTGGGCCTGCACTTTCGCCAGGGCTACATCAGGATTTTCTGTCCCGCTCGCGGGGGCCATTGCTTGAGCACTCTCTTTCGTTGACGTGTGCGCACCACCAGTTGGCTGAAACTATTCATTGAAGTGTACAACCCCAGGAAGACGTCCATGACGGCGGCAAAGGTATAGGCGCCGGTGCCGGCGAATTGCTCTTCATCGAGTTCCAGCTCCACGCGAGTCCCGCGCGCGAAACTGACACCGTAAGCGGAGGTCAGGCGGGCGAAATGCGGTTCGCTGCGAACGCTCAGGACCCCGTCGATTTGTTTTTCCGCGGACTTCGAGCCGGTGAAATTGTGCAGCCGCAGGATCTCCCGGAAGGCATCGGCCCCTTCCGAGACCAGCGAGAGATAGTTGAGCGAAAGCTTGGAAACCAGGCGCCAGAGAAGGCCGTGCTGGGAAGGCGGCTGAAGGGCTTCGGTGGGCTTGGTGAGCGCCACGATGCGGGTGATGGGGCCGCCCTTACTCAACTGAAAATCGCCCTCTTCATTTCCGAAAGGCAGGCGCGAGGGCAGTTCGCCGTTACTGCACGTGAGACGGATGGTGACGGTATCTTTGTCGGGCGTCTTGGTCGAGCCCGTGAGGTCCACAAAGGTGATGTAGACGTCGGAGGCTTTGTTGGTGCGCCAACTGGAGACTTTCCGCGCGCTGTGCCAGTAAGTCTCCGTGGGACCAGCGCCTTCGGAGTGGCGGTGAGAGTAAAACGGCTCATAAGGGAAGGTTTCGGTGGATCCACTCATGACCCCAACCACTTCGTCGATGGAGAAAATGTCCAGCGACTCTTCGCGGCGGGCATCCGCCACAATGCGGTATTCGAAGCGTTTCTGCTCCATGAGGATCGGTTCGGCAACCTGGTCGAAGAGGTTGACCACGGGGGCGCAGCTCAGCCGGAAGGTGTTGCGCGAGACGCCCAATTCCAGCATCTGCCGCCGGTCGCTGCGTTCGAAGTCGGACAGGAAGAAAAGCAGCTCGATTTTATCTCCGAAATCCGCGGCGGCCAGGTTTTCGAAGCCGGAGAGATCCAGAAAGCAGAACTTCTCCGGAAACGAGAAGTACTCCTGGAGCAGGCGGTAACCCCAGAAAGAGCGCCTCGGGAAGGGGATGAGTCCTTCGTCGGCTTTGAAACCCACCTGGCGGAGCGACCCGGGCGGGAATACCACCGCCTTTTTGGCCGGCGACGCGAGGTCGCGCGCCATAATCTGAACGCAGTTGTTGCAAAGCAGCTCGATCAGGCCGTTGACTACATTGCCATCGCCCTGGAGAAAGAGACGCAGCGTCTTGAGGTCGAGCTTGGAGAAGCGGACATCCTGGAAGCAATGGATCTCCAGGCGGATGACGGCGGCGGCGCTGCTGAGGGGGACGGGGGGCTGGAGACGATCGGCGGATCTCCAGTCGGCGGTCTTGATTTCCAGCGGCCACAGGGTGGTGTCGTAGCAGGTGCGAAATTTGCACGGGGTGCCGTGCACCGGGGCGGAGTAGAGCAGCGAACCTTTGGGAATCGGCAGGCCGGTGGTCAGTTTGCCCTGATCGGGATCCAGGTAGAAGGCCACCACGGACGCGGACGGAATGGGGCGAAGATAATAAGGATACAGAATGGAGAGCAGCGACTCGACGATTTCGGGAAACTCGTCGTCGATTTTCTGATAAATGCGCGCCGCCAGGAAGGCGAAGCCCTCCAGCAGCCGCTCTACATGGGGGTCATCGCACTTGCCGGCTTCGAGCGCCAGGCGGCCGGCCACTTTGGGGTACTTGCTGGCAAATTCGGCGCCGAGGTAGCGGAGGTAAGTAAGTTCCTGCGAATAGTGGAACAGCAGCTCGTCGCGCACGCTAACTTTCCTTCACGCTGTACGCGCCCTTGCTAATCTCCAAAACCGTATCGAAGGAAATGCGTTCCGGAGCGGGATCGATCATCAGCATGGCCTCCACATGAAAGGTGATGGATTGCTGCCTGGCGGAGAAGGCTTCCCGCCCGGTTACCCGCGTGCGCGCGAGGCGCGGCTCGAACATCTCGATGGCCGCCTCCAGCGAACGCATGAGCCGCTGTTCATCGCCGTAATTCTGGACCGCAACGCTGTTGACGTCGGGGAGGCCGAAGAACAGCACGGAGCGCTTCACCTCACCACAGAAGTCGGGAACCTCGATGGGCATGCGGGTGGTGTTGAGCAGCCATTCCAGGTCGCGCTTGACGGACAGGCGGAACTGCCGCAGGGATTCGGCGCGGGTAACCGGCGCCTCGTTGCGGTTTTCCGGGTCGGAATCGATCAACCGGTCCAGAAGGCCCTGCTGGATGTTCTTGGTGAATTTGGGAGTGGGCATTTTCAGATTGAGCAGTTCACCGCGCGCACCGGATCCAGCCGGCAGATCCGGGTGTACAACTGCGTTCTCCTTTCGTCATCCGCGGGGCTCAGGCAGTGCAGAAGCAGCTCCAGCGGATAGGCGATGGCCTCGCTCTGCTCCCAGTCTTCCAGGCGGCGTTCTTCGATTTCGGTAGCAAGCTGCTCGAGCATCGGGTGGGCGACTTTGCCTTTACCGGCAGCCATCAGCAGGTGCGCCAGTTGGGTACGGCGGCGGAAACGCGCGCGGCCGCTGCGCTCAGTGGCCAGAATCGCGGTGATGATCGCCAGTCCTTCGGCCACGCGGCCATCGCGCACGGCTTCCAGGGCCTGGCCGAATTCATCCGAGATATCGGAAGGCGGCGGCTCCTCGGCTTCCATGATGGGAGGATTTTCCTCCACCTCGTAAGGCTCCGGCTCCGGGATGGGTTCGGGCTCCGGTTCCGGTTCCGGCTCGGGCGCCGCTTCGGCTTCGGGTTCCGGTGTGGACTCCATGGACATATCCATCGACGTATCCGTCGACGAAGTGTCGTCCGTGGAGAAAGAAGACGAGTCGTCGGTGGACCCGAAATCGCTGGAGCCGCCGAAATCGCTGGATTCGCTGGATTCTCCGGATTCGCCTTCTTCGGACTTCGGCTCGGGCGGCGGCCCGGTGCGGATGATGACGAAGTTCTCGATCCAGTTCTGGGTTTCCGGGTTGCCCGCCGGGGTATCGTCCGGGAGGGTCACCGTGCGCAGGTCCGGAACCATTTCGAGCAGCGTGCGCATTTGATTGGTAACGACCTTCCCGGTAGAGGGAAAGCCCTTCTGCTCGATCGCCTGCACGGCGTACCGCTGCATGTCCAGCCAGGCGCGGCCGCTCGGTTCCAGCATGGCCTCCTCGGTCAAATCAAGCACCTGGTCCCACTCGGATTCCTTGGCGAGTTTGCGGACGTTGACGCGCAGGTCGCTGGGCGGCGCTTCAATCATGGAATAGTCGATCGAATTCGGGTGGTTCATCAGGGGCGCCCAGGCGAAAGCACGGACGATCAGGTAAGGAGTGGGGTCCTCCGGATTCTGCTGCCGCAGAAACCGGCAGATGGAGGCCAACTGAGTCTTGACGTCCTCCATGGAGGCAGGTTCGCCGAAGACCACGCCGGACGACTCGCTGCCCTCATAGGAATCCGCACCTTCCGCGAAACTGGGTTCCTCTCCGCCGACGGCTTCCTCCAGGGAGGTTGAATCCATGGAGACAGACTCCTCCTCGAAGGAAGCGGATTCCTCTTCGGCGGGGGCTTCTTCCGCAATCTCGGGTTCCGGCTCGGCTTCGGGTTCGGGTTCGGGTTCGGGCTCCGGTTCATCCAGGCCGCCCGGTTTGCGAGAGAGGATGATGCGCACGGTCTGGGCGATCTCCTCAATGGCCTCCCGGGTCTTGATGAAGCTGGGGGCGTAATCGCCGAACTTCTCGTCGCAAAATTCGCTCAGAGAGTCCAGGGCTTCCTGTGCGCTGGTGAGTTGCTGGTAGGTCTCCTTGAGCTTAGCCACGGAAGTGGCAGCGGCAGCCTCGTCGAACTGCTCGCCGGTAATCTTGCCTTCGGCGATGGCGGCCTCGCGGGCCTGCTGCTTCTCGTAGTTGTTGGCGTCCGCTTCGAAGCCGACCTTGCGCGATTCCTGGTACTTAAGCCAACTCAACTTGCCGGAGACAATCGGCAGGAAGCCGAGCGGCTCTCCCAATTTCGTGCCCAGCCACGTCAGCGGAGTGGCGCGAACTTCCATATCGCCGTCTTCGTCGATGGGAGGGTAGAGGGTGTCCCAGAACTGGTCCACCAGATCGCGCAGAAAGGTAAAGGCCGGCGCCAGAATGCCAAAGCCTTCGCGGCGCACGTGGGCGTCCACCAGCCAGACCGCGATCTGGAGATCTTTGCTGCGGTTCGCCAGAACATCGCCGCCGAGTTTGACCACTGCGGCGTAGTCGGCAACTTTGAGCGCGGTCTTCCACTGGCCTTGCGGGACGTCGATATCTTCGCGCCGGGCCTCCTTGATCTTGTCGGAAATGGGGTCGTAACGAAGATTGGCGCCGCTGGGGTTGTCACCCGGAATCGGGTTCAGCAGATCGTTGCGAAGGGGCACTCTAAGCCGTCCTTATGATGGAAGTGGAAGCGGGACCGAGTCATCGAACTGCAAAGACCGGATTTCGAGAATAGGAATAGTCCTTTCCCCATCCAGCACGAAGAGTTTTTGGCCAAACGGAATCTCCAGCGGCTCATCCTGCGATAACACCCAATCGGTTTCGCGTCCCAGTTTCACCGTATCACGTTCGTGAGTGGAGGAGAACGGATAGAGCATTGGCAGGAGCACCTCGCCGAATTCGCGGTCCACCTTGTCGGGGCGAGCCGTAATATTGGCCGATGACCAGAGTAAATCGCGCAGGTAACGCGGCGGTTGCATGGTCAGGGAGCCGATTTGGGAGAATGGCAGCCACATGTATTCGCCGGCGATGAAGACTTCGAGGCGCGCTCCGATGCGGGGGTCGATGTCCTCGATGGAGCGAAACGGCTGTCCATTAATGGTGCCGGACCGAAGACTGGGGATGTCGGTGGATCCCTGATACTGCTTGGCCTCGAAGAAAACCCGCCGTTTTCGTTCCGCGCTCACCGCGGAGCGGTAAAGCAGGGCGCCCATACCGGCATCGGGAGAGCTGTCCGAAAGCAGGGCCAGATGCTTTTCCGCGCGGCTGTAATCGCCGGCGAAGCACAACAACTCGAAGAGAAAGGTACGGCGCCGGTTGTCGTCAGGCTGGTTGCGAAGCTCACTACCCAGCGCCTGAATGGCTTCCTGCAACTTACCGGCGCGAAAGAGTTCTTGGACGCTCATGGAGCCTGCTTTCTGGGTTATTTGGTGAAATCGCTACCCGGGAGGAATCGCGGCGGTGGCGGAAGTCCGGCGATTTCCAGGCTGGCCACGCCCTGATTCACGGTATTCCAAAGCCAGGATTTTCCGGGCAACGGCCGGCCATCGGCCTTCTGCTGAATATACTGCATGCCCATCGCTTTAAAGCTGATGGTCAGGGTTTCTTTAACCCGCTCGCTGCCGGTGCCCCCGCTCCAGGTGAGGCCGGTGACCTGGTTATAGCGAAAAATATACTGCACGTAGAGCAAAGGGTCGCCGCCCGCCTTGCGAATGGCCAACATAACGGTCGGAAAAATCGCCCCCTGGGAGCAGGCCTTGTAAAGCGACGTGCTGGCGCTGTCTACCACCTTGTCGATGGTGATGGTGTTGAATTTGGCTTTGCCGGCATTGGAGCCGACACCCCCACTGCCGTCGGTGGACTCCGTGCACGTCATGTTGAAGCTGAAATTCAGGACTTCAAAAGCATCGCGTTGGGAAAAGAGCTTATCGGTGGTCTCCCCGCTGATATCGCTGTTGCCGGGTAACCACATGAAATTGTCGCTGATCATATGCTTTTCCTGGATTTACCGCCTTGCACGCGCCTCCGGCAGAACGCCAGGCGCCCTGGCCGGGAGTGCGCACGGAAGCGCGTCGAAGGGCGGGATCGAGACGGCCCGCCCTCCTCCGGCGATGGAAGCCGACTACGATTGCGATGGGTTAACGTAATTCGGGGCGCCCGACAGACCTTGCACGTCCAGGCTGTTGTTGTTCTGGTTCATACTCCACGATCCCGCAATCGGAGTATCCCCAGTGCCATCGGGCTTCTGCCGGACGTACTGGACGCCCAGCGCGTAGTATTTGAACTTGATGGTTTCCTTGCAATTTTCTTCGCCGCTGCCGCCCGACCAGTTAACGCCGGTTACGAAAACCATGCGGAAGATGAACTGCAGATACAACAAATTGCTGCCGCCGGCCTTGCGAATAGCCAGCATGACGCTGGGGAAGTGGGCGCCGGCCGCACAGGCGTTATACAGCGGAACGCTGGCGAGATCCACATACTTTTCAATGCTGAACTCTTCAAACTTGGCCTTGCCCGCGCTGGCGCCGCCCGTTGCCGAACCTCCGG
Organism: Bryobacteraceae bacterium; assembly: GCA_035505095.1. GTDB lineage: Bacteria > Acidobacteriota > Terriglobia > Bryobacterales > Bryobacteraceae > JOPF133. The sequence continues at coordinate 18,200 of DATJRE010000318.1, forward strand.
TTTCCGCCTGCGCGCATCCGAAGTTGAACGACAGAACTTCCAGTGCTTTGTAACTGGATTGCATCCCCATCCACTTATCCGTCGATTCGCCGGTCGGCTGGGTCGCCTTGGTAGACAACAGGCCGCCCACGGCTGCCGTCGGGAACCACAAAAAGTTATCGCATGCCATCTTTCAAACTCCTCCTCGTTTCTGTTTTGACTATTTTATAAGTTATTCACTTGCGGTTGGGAACACTCCTGGTGCCGGACACGGGTATAGTGCCCTTCCCGCTCTTCGATGCCCGAATATTCCCCCAAGCCGCCGTTCAAAACTGCCGGGCCGCCGGGATCCCCCCATCCAAAAGCGGTGGCCGGGCTTATCCACAGACCGCTTCCCTATCCGTTGGATTCGGGGTGAACTGCAATTCTGAAACGGAGGGCCGCACCTTCGGCACGGCCCCACGAAACGATTGCAATAGTTTTCGCCACCAGTTTTACTTGGCGGGTGGCGGCAGATCGGCAACCAGACGCATCGAGACCGTCAGTTCGTCCAGTTGGAAGTGCGGTTTGAGGAACGCCACGGCGCGGTAAGCGCCAGGTTTTCCGGGTACCTCCATGACATCCACGCGGGCTTCGGAAAGCGGGTGGCTGGCCTTGGTTTCGGCCGGCGCGCTGGAATCGATGACATACCCGCCAATCCAGCGATTCAGGAAAGCCTCGCATTCGTTGCGCGACATAAAACTGCCAATCTTATCGCGCATCATGGCTTTCAGATAATGGGCAAATCGCGAAACGGCCATGATGTAGCTCAGGTTCGTAGCCAGCCGGGCATTGGCCGTGGCGGAGTCGGTATCGTACTTCTTGGCCTTCTGGGCGGTTTGGACGCTGAAGAAGGCGGCGTAATCGGTGTTCTTACAGTGCACCAGGGGCACAAACCCGAGATCGGCGAGTTCTTTTTCGCGGCGATCGGTAATCTGCACCTCGGTGGGGCATTTCATGGCGATGTCGCCATCGTCGGTGGTGAAGTTGTGGACCGTCAACCCTTCGACTTTTCCACCGCCTTCCACGCCGCGGATGGTGGCGCACCAGTTATATTTGGCGAAGGATTCGGTAATGCGCGCGCCCAGCGCCCAGGCGGCGTTGCCCCAGAGGTACTTATTATGATCGGTGCCGTCGACGGCTTCTTCGTAGTCGAACTCGTCTACGGCCCGGCCGGCCTTTCCATACGGGTCGCGCATGAGGATGTGCGGCACGGTTAAAGCGACGTAGCGCGAGTCTTCCGAGTTGCGGAAGCTCTTCCACTTAGCGTACTCGGTAGTATCGAAGATCTTGGCCAGGTCGCGCGGCGCGCCGAGTTCGGAGAAGCTCTCGAGATTGAACAGGCTGTTATTGGCCGCGGTAATAAATGGAGCGTGCGCGGCGGCGGCCACCTGGGACACCTTCTCGAGCAGTTCCATATCCTCCGGGGTTCTGGTGAATTCGTAATCGCCGATCAGGGCGCCGAAGGGATGTCCGCCGAAGATGCCGAACTCTTCCTCGTAGACCTTCTTGAACATCGCGCTCTGATCGAATTCCGAAGCGCGCTGCAGGTCGCGAAGCAGATCTTTCTTGGAGCAGTTGAACACCTTGAGCTTCATGTTCTCGCCGGTTTCGGAGTGATCCAGCAAGTACTTCAGCCCGCGCCAACTGGCTTCCAGCTTCTGAAACGAAGGATGGTGCATCACCTCGTTCAGTTGAATCGAAACAAGGTGATCGATTTGCGCGATACGCGCGTTGATCATGGCCTCGGAGTCGCGGGACAGCCCCATGTTCCCTTCCAGGAACTGGGCCACGAACTCACGCACCATGTCTTTGCCGCGAGTCTTGCTTTCCGGATCCCGGGCCAGGCGCCCTTCTTCTACGATCTTGTCCAGCAGCGAGTCCTGGGTGGTTTCCGTAGACGTGGCAGCCGCGGCGGCAGCCTGCTTCTGTTCGCTACTCATTTTCGCCTTCCTCGCCCTTGGCCTGAGCGATCTCGCCCTTCAGTTGGTTCAGTTTGTCGCTGTCGCGAAGGGCTGCCTGGAGCGCTTCGTCAAGCCGGTCATTACCTTGCAAAGTTCCGCGCAGGTCCGAGAGCTTGGTCCGTAGATCGAGAAGTTCCTTCAGGGGTCGGATCTGGCGGGCCACCTGGGTCGGTTCGAAGTCCTCGAGACTGCGGAAGCGCAGGTTGGCGCGGATCTGGCCGGCGTCCGGGTCATCGCTGATCTTGTTTTCAACCGCGAACGCCAGGTGCGGTTTCATCGCCGCCAATACGGAATCGAAATTATCGGGATTAACCTCAACGAACTTCCGGTCTTTGACTTTGGGAAGCGGCTCCTCCGGCTGGCCGGTGAAATCGCCGAAGATACCCATCACAAACGGCAGTTCTTTTTTCTCTATTGCGCCGCCCGTCTCGACATCGTACGTGATGTGGACGCGCGGCGAACGAACTCGGTCCAGCTTATGTTGTAGACTTTCAGGCATTGTCAAAATCCTCTGGTGGAAGAAAAGATCACTGGCCGGCCGTATCTTAAAGGACCGGGCGATCAAGTCCCCAGGGCCTTAAACATATCACCTTTTGGTACGGGGAAACAACTCCTTTCGCCTGCCCGCACCGCAAACCGGTAACACCGGCTTTCCGTCGGGTACTGTCCCAGTGCAACCCTGGAAAATCCCATGGAACTACCTTGCGAGCGCTTACTTAGAACACCTTGAGACTCCGCATGGCATAACCCCCGCCGGGAATTCGGACGGTCAAAAGCGCCTCCGGAGCGATGCAACACTTAGCATCTGGAGAGCAATCGCCAGCATGCAGTAATGTGCCGGCGGCGATTTCCGCGTGGGCGGACAACCCCCGCAGGCGCTCTGGTAACCTGGCTGCGCGCCCTCGTTTCGTGCGGGATCGCACAGATCGGCGAAAACGCCCTGCAAACCAGGGCGCCAGCCACTCCCGAACGCCGGAAATCGCCCCCACGCGCCGAAGCCCGGCGGCAAATCCGCTGTCCGCTTGCCATTTTCGAGAGGACATGATTCGATAGAAGTCACTTCCAAACGAAAGAGCCTGCGATGCCGCCAACCGTTGATTCCGATGTCTCCGAAGTGCACCTGGGAGAGCACAGCCAAACCGATCGGGTGGAACTCGACCCGGACAAGCCCTTTCGCATTTTGCTGGTGGGCGATTTCAGCGGGCGCGCCTGGCGCAAGAACCCGCCACACACTTTCACGCCGCAGCCGGTAGACCGCGACAATTTTGACGAAGTCCTGGAAGACATGCAGGTCAGCCTGAGACTGCACGGCGCCACGATTCCGTTTCGCGAGATGGAGGACTTCCACCCGGACCACATCTATCAGGCCGCCGCCTCGATCTTCCGCGACGTGGAGAAGCATCTCGAACAAGCCAAGCCGGCCAAAGCTGCGCCCGCTTCCGCGCCGCGGGCGGCTTCCTCGGGATCGCTGCTGGACCAGATCGTCAATGAACAGGGTCCACCGGAGCCGGTTGCGCCAGCCTCCCTCGAAGACGCCAACGATCTGGCCTCCTTTATTCAACGGGTGAGCAGGGGCTATACCGAGCCGCGCCCGGATGCGTCGCAACAGCAGCGTGCGGCGCGGCGGCACGCGCTCTCCGGCGACGTGATGCGGGGAATCCTGCACCATCCGCGCGTGCAGGCGCTGGAGTCGGCCTGGCGGGCGCTCTTTATGCTGGTGCGCGGTTTGGATACCGACGGCGGCCTGAAGTTGTATGTGCTGAACATCACCCTGCCGGAGCTGATCTCCGAGATGGAAACGGTCCAGAAGGATCTGCGGCGCAAGGGACCCTGGGCCGTCATCGTTGGCAATTACTCCTTCGGCCAATCGGAACTGGAAGCCCAAGCCTTGCAGAGACTGGCGCGCATGGCGGGTTCCCTGCACGCCCCGTTTCTCGCCGGGGCCCACCTGCACGGAAAGAACACCGCCGAGGATGCCTGGAGTGGTCTGCGGCATTCCCCCGAAGCACGCTGGATCGGCTTGGCCATGCCGCGATTCCTGCTGCGGCTTCCGTATGGCAAAGACACTTCGGCAATCGAGAGCTTTCCCTTCGAGGAGATGCCCAAGAGCGACCACAACGATTACCTGTGGGGTAACCCCGCGTTTTTCTGCGGGTATCTGCTCGGCAAATCGTTCCTCGCCCACGGGTGGAATCTGAACCCGCTTGAGCGGCGTATCGACGGTCTGCCGATGCATGTTTACCAGGAAGACGGCGAGCCGGTGGCCAAGCCCTGCGCGGAGGTCCTGCTCACCGAACGCGAGGCCATGAAGATGTTGGATGCGGGCTTCATGCCGCTGGCTTCGCTCAAACACGAACCGGCGGCATTGATCGTCCGGTTTCAGTCCATTGCCGAACCCGCGGCGCCGCTGGCGGGAATTTCCTAGACCGGGAACGCCTCCATTCGGTTCCCCGATTTTTTCCCGCACGCCATGGACCAGACCACCGCATCTCTTTGGTATGCTTAATCTGTTCAATGCTGTACGCGGCGGGGCAGTTCGTTGGCGATTATCAAGTTGTAGAGCGCCTGGGGACCGGTGGAATGGGCGCGGTCTACAAAGTCCGTAATCTCATCACCGACCGCCTGGAAGCCATGAAGGTGCTGCTGCCTGACCTGCGGGCGGCTCCCGACCTGGCCGAACGCTTCAGCCGGGAAATCAAAGTTCACGCCAGCCTGGTTCACCCGAACATCGCGGGCCTGCACACGGCAGTTCGCGTGGAGCACCAGCTTTTGATGATTATGGAGCTGGTGGAAGGCGAAAGCCTGGCCGAGAGGCTGCAGCGGGGGCGGCTGCCTTATCTGGAGGCCGCCGGCTACACCTGCCAGGTCCTGTCGGCCCTTAGTTACGCGCACGCGCGCGGCGTGATCCATCGCGATATCAAGCCGGCCAATATCATGGTTACCTCGTCCAACATCGTCAAGCTGATGGACTTCGGCATCGCCACCACCACCGGTAACCTGCAAAGCCGGCTCACTGCCGCGGGCACGGCGTTGGGGTCCATCCACTACATGTCGCCGGAACAGGTCAGGGCGGGGGCGCCCGATGCTCGGTCCGACCTGTATTCCCTGGGGGTGACCTTCTACGAGATGGTCGCGGGGAACTGTCCCATACAGGGGGTGAGCGAGTTCGAAATCATGTCCGCCCACCTGAACGTAGTGCCGCCCTCACCCAGCGATTTGAATCCGTCGGTGCCCTGGGCTCTTTCGGCCATGATTCTCAAGGCCATCGAAAAGCGCCCGGAGAATCGCTTTCAGACGGCTATGGAATTCCTGGCGGCGCTGGAGCCCCTGGCGGCCGGCATCCTGCCCAGCACCGCGCGCACGGCGCTGCTGGGGCAACTCCGGCCGGAAAGCTCCGCCAGTGTGGCTGTGCCGGCTACCGGTCCGCATATCCTCGATCCGGAGGTTCTGGAGACGGCGGCGAAAGAGCTGGCGGTGTACATCGGTCCGATCGCCAGAATCATCGTGAACCGCGCCGCGAAACAGGCACAAAGCCGGCGGCAATTGTACGAGGCCGTGGCCCCGGAAATTCCTACTCCGGCGGATCGTAGCAAGTTCTTGGCGAAATCGGGGCGGTAGAGTGCTTTCCGAGGCCGTTCGGCCGATTGCCCGGGGCCTATCGGGTGACGTGCCGCTTTGGCAGTCTGCCCGCGGCGGCATCCGGACCGCGGGTTGGCGGCAGGCGCTTTGATCTTCCGTGGCGATTTTGCTACGTTAGGTGTGCCATGCCGCTGCTAGAGCCCGTCATTTGGGCCAAAGGTACCGTTCTCAATCCACAACACCTGCAAATCCAAGACCGGTTCCTGGTAGATACGCTGCATTTTCATCTACAGGCACTGAATTTCCGGCCTTGGGGATTTCAGCGGCTGCGCATCGACCAGCAGGCCCTGGCTGCCGGTAACTTCACCATTGCGGAAGCGGTGGGAATCTTGGCGGACGGGCTGTTGTTCGATATTCCCGAATCGGATGCGGCGCCCGGCTCACGGGCGATGGCCGACCGGTTCGGCGCCGATCAGGAGACCCTGGCGGTCTATCTTTCGATTCCCCACTACCGGGAACAGGGCCTGAACGTAGCCAACGGCGTGCGCAGTGTGGAAGCCCGCTACCGGGCGGAAGTGGAGATGGTCCGCGACGAGAACACCGGGCAATCCGAACGGCCCATAGTGATGGCGCGCAAAAATTTCCGGTTGCTGTTCGAAGGCGAAAACCGGGAAGGCAGCTCGACCTTGCAGGTGGCCAACATCCGCAAGACGCCGGCGGGGTTGTTTCAACTGGATCCCCATTTCGTGGCGCCGCTGGTGGACCTGAACGCCAGCGACTATTTGCTTTCCATCGCCCGCCGCCTGGTGGAAATCCTGTCCGCCAAAAGCAGCACCCTGGCCGGTTCGCGGCGGCAGAAGAATCAGAGCCTGGCGGATTTCACGGCGTCGGATATCGCCAATTTCTGGCTGCTGTACACCATCAACACGGCCTTCCCGGCAATTCATCACCTGTTTGAGACGCGCGGCGGCCATCCCGAAAAACTGTTCGCCGAGATGCTGCACCTGGCCGGATCGCTGACCACTTTCTCGCAGAAAGTCCACCCGCGCGATCTGCCGGTCTACAATCACGAGGACCTGGGCGGCTGCTTCACCGAACTCGATGAGAAGGTTCGGTTCCTGCTCGAAACCGTGGTGCCGAGCAATTTTGTGTCGCTGCCGCTCAAGCTGGTGCAGCCCAACATTTACGCCACTTCGATCGACCGCGAAGAAAACCTCCGCAACACCCGCATGTACCTGGCCATCAGCGCCGATACCAGCCAGGCGGAGATCATCGGCCGGGTGCCGCACCTGGTCAAGATCTGCTCCGGAGATCACATCGAACTGCTGGTGCAGAGAGCTTTGCCGGGCGTGCCGTTGCTGCATTCGGTCAGCCCTCCCAGCGCCATTCCGCTCAAGCTGAATTACCAGTACTTCGTACTGAGCCAGAGCGGCGGGCCGTGGGAGACCATCCTGCGGGCCCGCAATCTGGCGGCGTATGTGCCGGGAGATTTTCCGAACCCGCAACTGGAGCTGATCATTCTGCTGCCGTCGGCCGGGTAAAGCGGGGAAGGCTCCCCTGGGGCGCTGTTTCCACGCCGGCCGCGGTTACCTGAGCGCCAGGTAGACCAGCAGGGCGATCAGCAGCACCACGGCCACCACAATCAGGATCACCACCACCTTGTTGCCCTTTTTCGCCTTGGGAATGGGCGGCCGGCCCGGTTTGCGGACGGCCTTGGGCGGCGCGGGCGCGGGCGGCGGCGCGGCGGGAGCCTTGAACATCTTGGTGAATTCGCTGGGCCCTTTTTGCGGGGGCGCTCCCGGAGGCGGCGGTGCTCCCGGAGGGGCTGCCGGCTGGGCGTGAAACGCACGGGTGGCGTCCCCGGAGGGTTGCCGGGAAGGTGGCGGAACTACCGGTGTGGCGCCCCATCCTTCGGCTGTTGGCGTATTCAACATGCGGGTGAATTCGCCGGGCTCCTGGCCCCCGCCGGCAGGCGGATAAATGGGCGCCTGGGGAGCCTGGCGGCCGGGCGCCAGCGGCGATGGCGCGGGGCCCCCGAGCGATTGAGGCCGCGGCTGCCCCGGCCATCCCTCGGCCGCCCCGGGCGAGTTCAGCATACGCGTGAATTCCCCGGGAGGCGGCGGGCCGCCGGCCGCGGCTGGCGGGTAGGCGGGCGCTTGCGGAGGCTGCCGGCCGGGCGCCAGCGGCGATTGCAGCATGCGGGTAAACTCGCCCGGCTCGGCCTGCGTTAACGGGGATCCCGCGGGCGGTACAGGAGGGGCCGCGGGTTCCGGGGGGGCCGGTTGGGGAGTAGCCGAACTGCGCCACAGCCGCGTGAATTCGCCCGGTTCGGCCGCCCCAGGGGCAGCGGCAATCGGCGGTGCGGAAGGCAGCGGCGGTGCGGGGGGCGTAGGGGCCGCCGGAGGGGTGGACTGGGCCTGGAAGAGGCGCGTAAACTCGCCCGGTCCTGTGGCCGCCGGGGGTGGTGCTGCCGGAGTGCGCGGCGGCGGAGCCGCTTGCGGCGCCTGCTGCGTCTGCATGAGCCGCGTGAACTCACCGGGCTGCGGAGCCGTGGGTGGGGGCGGGGCTGGAGCGCGGGGCGGTGCGGCTGCGGCAGGTGGCGGAGGCGCGGGCGGTTTTCCCTGGGCCTGAAAAAGCCGCGTAAATTCGCCCGGCTCGGGCGCGGGAGGGGAAGACGGACGCGGCGTCACTGGCGGAGGTTCCGGTTGAACCTGCCCGAGCCGCCCGAAGGTCCCTGCATCCGGAGCAGGCGCCGGGGGAACTGCCGGCCCGCCCGCGGCTTTGACCAGGCGGGTGAACTCGCCGGGCTGGTTGGCCGGGGGCGGCGGCGCGGCGGCGGGCGATGGCGGCGGCGATGGCGGAGCCGCGGCGGGCGGCGCCCCTTGCGACGGGATTCGCAGCAGCCTGGTAAACTCGCCCGGCTCCGGTGGAGGGGGCGCGGCGGGAGTGGGCGGCGCGGCCGGTGGCGGCGCTTGCGACGGATTCAGCAATTGGGCGAACTCATCCGGCTCGGCGGCCGAAACCGGCGGTTCGGGCGGGCGGGCGGACGATTGGGAGGGGATGCGCAGAAGCCGGGTGAACTCGCCAGGTTCCGCCGCGGCGGGCGCCGGTGGAGCGGGAGGCGGCGCGGACGGCGCGGGTGGGATGACTGGCGGCTTCAGCAACCGGGTGAATTCGCCTTCGCCCGCCGAAGCCGGCGGCGCCGAAGACGCGGGATCCGGCTGTGGCTTCGGCAGAGTCTGGAAGAGGCGCGTAAATTCGCCGGGCCCAGTGGAGGGCGTCGCGCCGGGCCCTGCCGGCGGCTGGCTCACAGCCCAACCCGGAATCTTCCAGGCTTTCATCCGCGACGGATCGTTCGGATTGGACGCATCGCCGGAAACCAGTTTGGCCTTGAGACCCGCCATCCATTGACGCAAGGGAGGGTTTCCCGCAAGCACGTCGGTGATCACATAGGGCGTGCCCCGATAATCGCCGGTTTCCAGGAAGCAGGCCCGGTAGTCGTGCGGCAGTGCGGCCACCTGCGCCAACAGGGCTTCATTGGCCGGATTGTGGCCCCCGGCCAGCAAGTGTATGGTTACTAACCGTCCCGACGAAATCTGGCGGCCGGGCATCGCGTGATCCGCCATGCCGATGGTATCGGGAATCGTCCCGAGCACATGAAACCTCTGATCGAAGCTCATACCTTCCCCAACAATGCCAAGGATTTAGCAACCCTCCGGCAAAATCTTCCCGATGCGTTCGGAGGCCCTCAGGGCGGCTCTCGCTGTGCCTCCACACCCCTGCATATGATACAGTATCCGTACTGCGAAATTCGCGACTCAACAACGGAGAACGGGAACGGCGTTACCGATGGCCTTATGAGATCTCTGTCCCAAGTGGTGTGGTCGGAAGGCATGTACCTCGGCCCTCACGAGTTTCAGGCACAAGCGCGCTATTTTGAAGATGCGATCCAGTTCGCGGCCGCGGCGTTATGGTTCCAATGTTATGGTTTGATCGGCTGCACCCTGGATGGAGACGCGCTGCGTAATGGGACGGTCAACCTGGTTCACGCCTCCGGCATCTTCCCCGATGGCACACCGTTCCTGATCCCCCAATCGGATGGCGCTCCCGCCGCGCGGCCGATCGCCGATGCGTTTCCGCCCACCCGCGACCGGATGACCATCTACCTCGGAATCACGGGCCGCAAACCGGGAGGGCGCAACACCACCGCTTCGCCCGAACCCGGCGATACGCGGTATTTCGCCGAGCTGCGCAATTTCAACGACGAAACCAACGGCACCGACGTCCGCAGCATCCCCATCCGGCGCAAAAACATCCGCCTGCTGCTGGAACCCGAGCTGAACGATAACATCGTTTCCCTGCCTTTGGCGCAGGTGCAGCGCGACGGCTCGGGCCATTTCATTTACTCCCAGGAATTCGTCCCTCCCTGCCTCCAGATCAGCAGCAGCGAGAGGCTGATGCTGATGCTGCGGCGGCTCATCGAAATCCTGGAAGCCAAGAGCACGGCGCTCACCCGGTCCCGGTCGGGGTCGGGAGGCGTGGCGGAATTCTCTACGCGCGATCTGGCTAATTTCTGGCTGATGCACGCCGTGAATTCCGGCCTGGCGGTGTTGCGCCACCTGTGGATCTCAAAACGAGGCCACCCCGAGGAACTGTTCATGGAGATGTCGCGCCTGGGCGGCGCTCTTTGCACCTTCGCCCTGGATTCCCATCCACGCGACCTGCCGAATTACGACCACCAGAACCTGAGCGACTGCTTCGAGAAGCTCGACAACCACATCCGCACCCACCTGGAGACCATCGTTCCGACTAACTGCGTCTCGATTCCGCTCACCCAGGTGGCGAATTATTTCTACGAGGGGGAGATCACCGATACCCGCTGCCTGGGCCGCGCGCGCTGGATTTTCGGAATTCATGCCGCGGTGGGCGAGGCCGAGCTGATTGTGCGGACTCCTCAACTGGTAAAGCTCTGTTCGGCCAAGTTTGTAGGCGAACTGGTCCGGCGTGCCATGGCCGGCCTGACCCTGACCCATCTGCCGGTTCCGCCTCCAGCCGTCCCTGCGCGCGTCGAGACGCAGTATTTCGGAGTTTCCAGAGACGGTCCTTTTTGGGACCATATTGTACAGACCCGCCGCGTCGGAATCTACGTTCCAGGGGAATTGACGGACGCGGAACTCGAACTTTTGGTACTCCTGGACAAATAGGGATAAGGAACGTCTGTTTATGACACCTAGTGTTGCGGGTTCGGAAGCAACCCGAACCGATAATCTTGCGCTCATTTTCCAGGAAGTTCTTACCGCGATTGTTCGCCTGCGCTCCAACCGGCAGGAACTGTCGGATGCGGAGTCTTTCCGGTTCTACATGCGCGAGGCCATCAAGAGCGCCATTCAGGAAGCCCGCACTCAGGGCGGGTATTCGGGCGACGACATCAAGATGGCCACCCTCGCCCTGGTGGGATTCCTGGATGAATCCGTGCTCAAGACGCAGAACCCCATATTCGCCAACTGGCCCCGCAAGCCGCTGCAGGAAGAGCTTTTCGGCATTCACATGGCGGGGGAGATCTTCTTCCAGAATCTGGAACAGTTGATGGGGCGGCCGGATTCCGCCGATTTGGCGGACCTCCTGGAAGTCCACTACCTCTGCCTGCTGCTGGGCTTTGGAGGCCGGTACAGTATCGGCGGCCGCGGCGACCTGCAAGCCATCACCACCGCCACGGGAGACCGTATCCGCCGGATTCGCGGCGCCTCCAACGATCCCTTCATGGAGATCCCCAGCGAGCCCGAGGTGGTCAAGCTGACCGCCGACCCGTGGGTCAAAAAATTCCTGTTCACCGCGATTGCCTGTTTTGTCCTGATGGTGGCTCTGTTCGTGACCTTCAAGATGACGCTCGGATCGAGCGCTTCCGGGGTTAGCGCGGCCGCCGCGGCAGCCAAGAGTTAGGAGGCGATGCGATGAGCAAGAAGAATCTCACCATCGTTGCCGGCGCCGTAGCTCTTTTCGGCGTGGCGTTCACCCTCATATCGTCGAACGTCGACAAGATCCCGGGGCTGAAGCATGCCAGCCCGTTCGTGGTGCAAGCCGTCATGGTGATTCTCGGCATTGTAGGAGCCGCCGTGATGACGTGGATGATGACCCGCGGCGAAAAGCAGCCGGCTTCCAGCTCCGCGTCGGCCTCCGCTGCGGCGGAAGAAGTCACCGATCTGGACGATTTGATCGCCGAGGCCGAAGCCCGCCTGGCAGTGGCGCAGCAGGAGAAGGATTCCAAGCTCGGCAAGCTGCCCGCCATCCTTTTGATCGGAGAACCGGGCAGCGCTAAGACCACCACCATGGTGCAGTCCGAAACAGAGCCGGAATCGCTCTCCGGCCAGGTGTACGAAGAGAACAACATCCTGCCCACGCCCACGGCCAATTTCTGGTTCGCGCACCATACCGTCTTCGTGGAGATGGCCGGGAAGCTGCTGGGCGACGCGGATTCCTGGAAGAAGGTGATCGGCCGGTTGCAACCGCCCAAGGCGGCGGCCCTGCTCGGAACCGCCGAGCAGGTTCCGCGGGCCGTGCTGGTGTGCGTGGATGCCGAAAGCCTCACCCAGCCCAGCCCCGATCCACTGGCGGTTTCCGCGCGCAAACTGCGCGGCCAGTTGACCGAGATGTCCCAGGCGCTGGGCATCAACCTGCCGGTTTATGTGCTCTTCACGCGCACTGACCGGCTGCCGTATTTCACCGAGTTTGTCAGCAAGCTGAACAACGACGAAGCCACCCGCATCGTGGGAGTCACGCTGCCCGTGGTTGCGGGCCGCCAGGGCATCTACGCCGAACAGGAAACCAACCGGTTATCGGCTGCTTTTGAGAAGCTGTTTCACTCGCTGTGCAATGCGCGCCCCATTTATCTGGCGCGGGAAGGCCGCGACAGCGACCCCGCCCAACTGGACAGCGTTTACGAGTTCCCGCGCGAATTCCGCAAGGTCCGCCAGGCCATGGTGCGTTTCCTGGTGGAGCTGTGCCGGCCCAGCCAGTTGACCGTGGGGCCGTTCCTGCGCGGCTTCTATTTTTCGGGTGTCCGGCCGATCATCGTGAATGAAATGGCGCCCGCGGCTCCGGCTCAGGCGGAAAGCCAGGCGGCCGGACGGATGGGAGCCACGGGCATGTTCCGGTACGGCGGAGCGGCCCAGCCGGCGGGCGCCGCTCCCCGCGTAATCGGCACCAAGAAGGTGCCCCAATGGCTGTTCCTCGGCCACTTCTTTAACGACCTGCTGCTGGCCGACGCGGCGGCCAAGAGCGCCAGCGCCAGCAGTATCCGGGCGAGTATGCCGCGCCGCATCCTGCTTTTGAGCGCGGCGGCGTTGTGCCTGATGTACAGCGGCGCGCTGTTGGTTTCCTTCCGCCACAACCGCACCCTGGCGAACAATGTGAAAGATGCGGCCCAGGCGATCGCGTCGGTGGACACCACCGGATCGGCGGTCGCCTCGCTCGATTCTTTGCAACGGCTGGAAACCCTGCGGCAGTCGCTGGAGATCCTGACCAAGTACAACCGCGAAGGCGCCCCATGGGGCTATCGCTGGGGCCTTTATATCGGCAACGACCTGTACCCGCAGGTTCGCCAGCTCTACTTCTCCGATTTCGGAAAGCTGCTGCTCACGCCCACCCAGAACATCATGGTGGACTTCATGCGCACCCTGCCGAATACGCCCACCGGGCCGGAATACGGCTACACCTACAACAGCCTCAAGGCCTACCTGGAAACCACTTCGAACCACGACAAGGCCACCCACACCTTCCTGCCGCCGGTTCTGGTGGACCGCTGGAGCGCCAACCGCAACGTGGATCCGCAGCGCCTCCAACTGGCCCAGAAGCAATTCGATTTTTACGCCGACGAGCTGAAGATCGCCAATCCGCTATCGAGCGACAACGACGCCGCGGCGATTGGCAAAGCGCGGTTCTATCTGAACCTGTTTGCGGGACTGGAGCGCGTTTACCAGGCCATGCTGTCGGACGCCGCCAAAACCGGGCCGCCGATCAACTTCAACAAGCATTTCCCCGGCTCGGCGGAAGAAGTCATCGATACCCAGGACGTGGCCGCGCCGTTCACCAAGCCCGGTTGGGACTTCATGAAGAGCGCCCTGAAAGACCCCGAAAAATACTTCGCCGGAGAGCCATGGGTGCTTGGCGAGCAGGCCACTCAAACCATTGACCGTTCGAAGCTCGGGCAGCAGTTGGCCGACCGCTATTATTCCGATTACGTCAAAGCGTGGCGCGCCTACATGAAATCCGCCAGCGTGGTGCGCTATGCCAGCGTGCCGGATGCCGCCAAGAAGCTGGCCGTGCAATCGGGCAATCAGTCGCCTTTGCTGGAGCTCTTCGCGCTGTGCTCGCAGAACACCGCGGTAGACGTGCCGGATGTTTCCAATGCCTTCCAGCCGGTGCAGACGGTGGTGCCTCCCACCAGCGTGGATCGCTACATTGCCGCCCCCAACCAGAGCTATATGAACGCCCTGGTGACGCTCCAGGCATCTCTGGATACGGCCTCGCAACAGCAACCCGTGACGGACGCCACCGCCGCCTCGACCCTGACCAACGCCAGCGCCGCCAAGGTGGCGGCGAAGCAGGTGGGGCAGGCCTTCCGCGCCGATACCGAAGCGCACGTGGACCAGACGGTGCAGAACCTCATGCTCGACCCCATCACCTACGTGGAGGCCCTGCTGCGCAACCTGGGTCCGGAGGAGTTGAACGGCAAAGGCAAGACCCTCTGCTCAATCTACCGCCCGGTAATGAACAAATATCCTTTCAATCCCAGCGCCAGCGCGCAGGCCACCATCGCCGAGGTGGATGGCGTGTTCCATAAACCCGATGGCGCGCTGTGGAAGTTCTACGATGAGAGCCTGCAAAAGCTGCTGCCCAAGCAGGGGACGCAGTACGTCGCCCAGACCGTCAACGGGGTGACGCTGACCCCCGCTTTCGTGGCCTTCTTTAACCGGGCCGCGGCGTTCGCCGATTTCGCCTACGGGGGCAACTCGGCCGACCCGCACTTCGCCTACTCACTCAAACCAGTGCCCACGGATGGCATTCAGGGGCTATCGCTCCAACTGGATGGCCAGTCTTTCGCGTATTCCGGCGGCGACGCCGCGTCCAAACAGTTTACCTGGCAGGCTTCCGGCGCGCATGACGCCAAAGCCGGGGTAAAACTGAGCGGCACCGACCTGACCTGGTTCGGCCAGGACGGCCTGTGGTCCACTTTCGTGTTCTTCAATCAGGCCGACACCTGGAACGCGGCGGGCAACGGCTACATTCTGGAATGGCCGGTGCGCGCCGGCAAAAACCCCCTGCTGCTGCCCAATGGGAAACCGCTCACGGTGCGTTTTGAGCTGGATATGGGCGGAGGTCCGCAGGTCTTTGAGAAAGGCTATTTTTCGCGCATGGCGTGCGTGGCGGAGGTCGCTAAGTAAGCGGCCCCGCTAACCTCCCACCAGAACCGTAAAGTCGCCCATCACGATGACCCCGCCGTGAATGGTTTCGTCCAGAATGCGGGCCGCCGGCAGGAAGTTGATGAGCACCGTGGTGGATCCCTTCACGATCACGTCGGTGGGGCCGACGCAGATAGCCTCGTCGGTAACCCGGGCCGCGGGCAGAAAGCCGACAAAGGTATCCTCCGAGCACGGCCCGATGATGGGGCCGCCGACGTTGGGGATAGGCGGCACTCCGGGCGTGATCATGGGACAGAGGTGCATGTCGGTTAGCCGGGCTTGAGGAAACATGCCCCACAGTATTCCATGAGCGTGCAGGCGGGCGCAAGCCCGCTTCGCCCGGAGCGCTACGAGTGCGGCAACCCGGTGCTCCGCGGCCCCGGAGTTTCGCGCCCGGCTGCGGCAACCTCATCGCTGACGCTGGCGAGTGGACACCCGGCCGCAATCGCCAGGGAGCGCCGCCGGTAGCCGTTTCCCAGTTTCGGTCAAGCCCTGCGCCAAGGCCGGCGAGGCTGAGTGCGCCCAAGCCGGCGTGTTAGCATGGAATCTTCCGGATACCTCAACCGGGCGCGGTCCCGGCGGCCCGCCTGGCCGTATTCGAAAGCGAAAACTGATCCATATGGAAACCTCTGTTGCACTGGATTTTCTGGGCGAGCTTCGCCGTACCCATACTTGCGGCGAACTGCGCGCCGCCGCGGAAGGCCAGTCCGTTGTGCTAATGGGCTGGGTCCACCGCCGCCGCGATCATGGCGGGGTGATCTTCGTGGATTTGCGCGACCGCGACGGCATCACCCAGGTGGTCTTCCATGAGGAAGTGGGCGCCGCCATTCATGGCCGCGCCGAAGAAGTGCGCCCGGAATACGTGATCGCCGTGGAGGGCCGCGTGGCGCTGCGCGGGGAAGGCGCCGTCAACCCCAACCTGGCCACCGGGGAGATCGAAGTGGTGGCCTCGCGCATCTGGATTCTCAACGAATCCCGCACCCCGCCATTCCCCATGGAAGACCAGGTGGATGTGGCCGAAGACGTGCGCCTGAAATACCGCTACGTGGATCTGCGCCGGCCGCAAATGCAGCGCAACATCATTTTGCGCTCGAAGATCTCCTTCGCGGTGCGCGAGTTTCTGTACTCCCAGGGCTTCCTGGAAATCGAAACGCCCTTCATGACGCGCTCCACTCCCGAAGGCGCGCGGGACTACCTGGTGCCCAGCCGCGTGCAGCCCGGCAGTTTCTACGCCCTGCCGCAATCGCCGCAGATTTTCAAGCAACTGCTGATGATCAGCGGCTTCGAAAAGTATTTTCAGATCGTGCGCTGTTTCCGCGACGAAGACCTGCGGGCCGACCGCCAGCCGGAGTTCACCCAGATCGACCTGGAGATGTCCTTCCCGCAGCAGGAACGCGTGTTTGAAGTGATCGAGCCGCTCGTGCAACGCGTCTGCCAGGTGGCCGGTTATCAGGTGTCGGGGCAGTTCCCGCGCATCACTTATGCGGAAGCCATGCGCAGTTATGGCATCGACAAGCCGGATTGCCGTTTTCCGCCCATGCATCCGGTGGACGACCTGGCGCCTGAATTGGCCCATAACGGCCTGCCGCTGGTGGCCATCCATCTACCGGCAACCGGCGCGCCCACCCGCCGCGAACGCGATGAGCTGAAGGCGTTCGGCCAGGAGCGCGGCCTGCGCGTTTACGACGATGCCAAGCGCCTCGACCGCGATTATCCCCAGCCCATGAGCCGCATCCGCGAGCGCACCGGCGCCGGCGAAAACGACCTGCTGCTGCTGGCCACCTGGGCCGGCGAGCCCACCGGCCATCGGCCCGAGGAAACCGTCTACCAGGCCTGCGGCCAGTTGCGGCTCTCCTGCGCGCAGAAGTTTGCCGATCGCCACAAGCTGCTCGACCCTAAAAACTTCCAGTTCCTGTGGGTTGTAGACTTTCCCATGTTTGAGTGGGATGCCGAGGAAGGGCGCTGGAACGCAGCCCACCATCCCTTTACTTCGGTCCACGACGAAGATCTCGACAAGCTGACCAGCGACCCGGCACGCTGCCGCGCCAAGTCTTATGACCTGGTTCTGAACGGCACCGAACTCGGATCGGGCTCGATTCGTATTCACCGCCGCGACGTGCAGGCGAAGGTGTTCGCCGCGTTGGGGTTCACGCCCGACGAGGCCCGGCGCCGCTTCGGCTTCCTGCTGGATGCGCTGGAATATGGCGCGCCCCCGCACGGCGGAATCGCCCTGGGTCTCGACCGCCTGGTGATGATTCTGGCGGGGGAAAGCTCCATCCGCGAAGTCATTCCCTTTCCCAAGACCGCCCGCGCCACCGACCTTATGTGCGACGCGCCCTCCACCGTGCCCGAGCGCCAACTGCGGGAACTGGGAATCGCTCTGCGGGCACCGGCGAAATAGGCCCGGTGGATTTTGGGATCCAGACGCCTGCGGGCAGGCGGCCTCCCCCCGGCGCCGCCTGCCTGCACGCTGCGCCCCTGACGCAGCGCAGTAACCCGCGCCGCGTTGTGCGGGGCGGTCTCATGGCCGCCGCCATCCGTGGCCGTTCTCACCGCCGGAACGGATGGATACGGCGTTGAGTAACTGGATTAGCCCTTTGACTCCGGCGGGAAGTGCTTAAACATATCGTCGACCGCGTGATCCAGCTTCTTGTCGTTCTCTTCCGGCTTGGACGAGAGCGTGTGTTCGGCCGTTCCGCGCCACACGAGCTGCTTGGTGCCGCCGTCGAAGATGTCCACCGTCAGCGAGCCGACCCGTTCGGGCACCGCTTCCGTGGTCGCCATCCCCATGCCGCCACCCCAACCGCGCCATCCCCAGCCGGGGAAGCCATCGTAGAACGTTTCCAGGGTGTCCTGCTCGCGGGTCTTTCCAAACGCCGAGACGTCGGCTTCCCCGCCCGACGGCACCTTGGTCCAGCCCTTGGCGGCCAGAGCGCTATCGACGGCATTCATGATACGGTCCTGCCATAGCGAATTGCCGGCCCTGACGCCGATCCAGGAGTACGTGTGATAACGGGAAAAATCGGCGTGATGATTGTAATCCGTGGTAATATCCGCCGCGAAGGCGACGCATGCCGCAATCAGGGCGGGTAACAAAAGACGTGACAATCGAAACTTCATGATTTAGGTTCCCTCTGTTGGCATATTTGCAGGTGGCGCGCCACTGTTCGAAGCCAAACCCACGCCATGCTGGTGCGGCGGCGCGCAGTTTCCCCGGCTGCCCCGGTTGCCGCGCCCGGCCGGGCCTGATGCCGAACCTCGCGCTTCAGCGGGTAGGACGAACCGACTCACCCGCTCAAAGACCACCTAGAATAGAGGCTGATGAAATCTTTCGCCGTGCTTCTGGCCGCCGCTGCCGTTATGCCCGATCTGACGCAACTTACTCAAATGACCGCGCGATTCGCGCCCGTAACGCTCAAAGTTCAGGAATCCGGCCTGTCCGCCGGCGACCGCCAGGCGCTGGCCAAACTCACCGAAGCCGCGCGCCTGCTCAACTTCGTCTTCATGGACCAGCTCTGGAGCGGCGACCGCGCGCTGTATGAAAAGCTGCAAAAGGATTCCACGCCCCTCGGCAAAGCGCGCCTGCAATACTTCTGGCTCAACAAAGGACCGTGGTCGGACCTCGACGGCCACACCGCCTTCCTCCCCGATGTGCCCGCGCGCAAGCCCCTGGGCGCCAATTTCTATCCCGCCGACATGAGCCGCGCCGAATTCGACGCGTGGGTCAAAAACCTGCCGGAGGCCCAACGCCGCGAGGCCGAAGGCTTCTTCACGGTGATCCGCCGCGGCGCCAACCATCAGCTCACCGCCGTCCCCTACAGCCAGGCCTACGCCGCCGATCTGCACCACGCCGCAAACCTGCTGCGCGAAGCCGCTGCGCTCACCGATAATTCCTCGCTGCGCCACTACCTCAATCTGCGCGCGGCCGCCTTCCTCTCCAACGACTACTACGCGAGCGACCTCGCCTGGATGGACCTGGACGCGCCGCTCGATATCACCATCGGCCCGTACGAAACCTACAACGACGAGCTGTACGGTTACAAAGCCGCCTTCGAAGCCTACATCACCATTCGTGACGACCGCGAAACCGAGCGGCTCAAAGATTTTTCGGCGCACCTCCAGGAGATCGAAAACAACCTCCCCATCGATCCCCGCTACCGCAATCCCAAGCTGGGCGCCGCGGCTCCCATACGGGTGGTGAACGAAGTGCTCGCGGCCGGCGATGGCGCCCACGGCGTGCGCACCGCCGCCTTCAATCTGCCTAACGATGAGCGCGTGGTCCACCAGAAAGGCTCCAAGCGCGTGATGCTGAAGAACATTCAGGAGGCCAAGTTTCAGAGCATCCTGGTGCCTCTGGCCGCGCGCGTGCTGCCCGCTTCCGCCCGCGGCGATCTGAGCTTCGACTACTTCTTCATGCACATTCTGGCGCATGAGCTGAGCCACGGCATTGGCCCGCACCAGATCGAAATCGGCGGGCGCGCCACCAATCCCCGCCAGGAACTGAAAGAACTCTACAGCGCCATTGAAGAGGCCAAGGCCGACATCACCGGCCTCTTCATGCTGCAATATCTTTTTGACCACGGCATGCCGCATAGCCCGGAAGCCGAGCGGCAGCTCTACACCACCTTCCTGGCCTCGGCGTTCCGCTCGCTGCGCTTCGGCCTCACCGAGGCGCACGCCAAGGGGATGGCCCTGCAATTCAATTATCTGAGCGATAAGGGCGCCTTCGTGGAAAGCACCGACGGCACCTTCCACGTGGATTTCGGCAAAGTGAAAGGCGCGGTCCGCGACCTCACCCACGACTTGCTGACGCTGGAAGCGCTGGGTGACTACGCCGGCGCCAAGCGGACGCTCGACACCCTGGGCGTGATCCGTCCGGGCGTCCAGCGCGCGCTCGATGCGTCGAAGAGCCTGCCCACCGATATCGACCCGGTGAACGAGTAACATCATGCGCAAACTGCTGGCCGGTTTCCTGTTAATCGCTTCGGCGCTAGTCTGGTCCCAGGCCACAACCCCAGGCGTTCATCCCATCACCGGGCGCAGGTACGCCGGCGTGATGGGATACGGCGGCGCCGATTGGCTGGTGCGGCCCGAGCGCGAGGCCGAAGAGCACCCCGACCAGGCCCTGGATGCCATCGGCATTGCCAAAGGCGCTGTGGTCGCCGATGTAGGAGCCGGCGCCGGCTATTACACCTGGCGGCTGGCGGCGCGCGTGGGACCCACGGGCAAAGTCTACGCCAACGATATCGAGCCCAGAATGCTGGACTTGTTGCGCCGCAATATGGAGCAGCGGCACATTTCCAACGTGGAAACCGTGCTGGGCGCGGTGGACGATCCTAAATTGCCGCGCGGGGCACTGGATTTGATTCTGCTGGTGGATGTGTACCACGAGTTCTCCGAGCCGCAGAAGATGCTGCGCCACATGCGCGAGTCGCTCAAGCCCGAGGGCCGCCTGGTGCTGCTGGAATACCGCGCCGAAGATCCCAAGGTGCCCATCCGCCCCGAGCACAAAATGACCGTGGCGCAGGTGAAGGCGGAGGTGGAGCCCGAGGGCTTCCGCCTGGCCAGCACGCTGGAGACGCTGCCGTGGCAGCACATTCTGATCTTCCGGCGGTAGCCGCGCAGTGCCGGGCCGGCCTCAGCCGAGTGCCGGCCGCTTCGAATCGGTGTCCGCCGCCCGCAGCACTTCCTCGGGCGAAGCTGTCCCAGTGCCCTTCTTCATAATGGTGATGGACGCCACCAGGTTGCCGAAGCGTGCGGCGGCCACCGCATCGCCGGTCACTTTCAATGTCAGCGCGGCGCCCGCGGTATAGCTATCGCCAGCGCCGCAGATGTCCACCGGGTGTTCGATGGCGCGGGTCGCCACCTGGCGTTCGCCGGCCTCATCCACCAGCCGCGCTCCATTGGCGCCCTCGGTAATCACCAGCAGCGGCGCTTCCATGCGGCGGCGCAGTTCGGCGAAATCGACACTGCCCAGGGCGCGCAGGGAGGCGGCTTCGGCCTCGCGGCGGTTGGGCTTGACGATGACGCGGCGGAAATGCTCGGCGCGCAAGCGCGAATCCACCCAGATGAGAGGCCGGGATTGTAGCTCGGTGAGGCCCGCCAGAGCTTCCCGGACGGCCGGAGTGACCACCCCGCCAGAATCGGTTTCGGCCTGGTCGGCCACCAGGATGGCGTCATAATCGGGCGCGGCTTCTTCCAGCCGGTGGAGCAGTTCGTCCTCCAGGTCTTCCGGCACGGGCCGCGTATTGATGAAGTCCACGCGGGGCAGATCTTCGTCGCCGGTGCGCGCATTGAGCAGCTTGGTGTAGGTGAAGGTGGCGACTTTTTCCGACCACACCAGCAGGTGCGAAGCGATGCCGCGAGTGTCCAGGGCGCGGCTCAACTCATGCCCGAAGCCGTCGCGCCCCACCAGGCCGATCACGCCTACGCGCGCGCCCAGCGCGGCCACGTTGCTGGCGATGGTGCCGGCGGCGCCGGGAGACACTTCGGTCGAAACCACGGCGATGCGCGGGATGCCGGTCTCGCGCGAAGGGTCGGCCAGGGCGGGATCGTAGGTACACCACCTGTCAAGGCACACATCGCCCAGGACCAACACACGCAGGCGCGGAAACGCCGCCAGAATCGCCTCAACGTTCATTGCCCGTCCTCCGCCAGCAGGCGCCACAGCGCGGGCACGGTGGCCCGGTGCAGGCCTTCGAAGTAAAAGCTCTCGCCGCCATCGGCCACCGTGCGCACCAGGATGGTCTTATGCGGCCGGAAATAATAACCGGGGTCGGTTTTGGGCAATTCGCGGCGGTAATCTCCGCGAATGGGCGCCATGTCGAACACGGCGGTGGTGAAGCGGCGGATCTGGCGGCCCTCCTGCCGCGCCACATTGCGGGCCATGGCCAGCGCCTTCAGATACACCTCCGGTCCCATGATGGCGCTGCCAAAGTTGAGGAGCACGCCATCTTCCAGGCCCTCCACGGAGCGGGCGAAGATCAGGAAATCGCGATAGCTGGCCGCGCCCAACGCAGCGCCGTCGCAGTTGGGATGCTCGTGGATGATGTCGTAGCCCACACCGGCATGCACCGTCATCGGCACGCCCGCGCGGTAGGCGGCGGCCAGCACCGAAAGCCGTTTGTGCGGAAAATCGGATTCCGCAATGCGGCGGCCCACGTTCTCGCCCAGGCCGAGCGAGAGCGCGGCGGCTTCGGCGATCCAATCGTTCAGATCGCCGGTCTCCCGCCACAGCCCGAATTCCCCGGTGCGGATATACCGCTCCACGCTTTCGGTGGTGGCGCCGATGCGCGCCAGTTCGTAATCGTGAATGGCGACGGCCCCGTTCACGGCGATGTGGGTGACGAAGCCGCGGTCGATCCAATCGATCAGGTGACGGTTGACGCCGGCGCGGAGCACGTGCGCCCCCATCATTAGGATGCGCGCGGTTCCCGCGGCGCGGGCCCGCCGCAGGCGCTCGGCCACGGCGGGCAGATCGGGATGGGTGAAGGCCGGCGCGGGATCGCCCGGCTCCAGCCAGTGGTCGAGCTGGAGGTCGTTCACACGTTCCGCCAGCGGCTTCACCTCCAGGCGGGAGCGATCAAAAATCTGGTAGTGGCTCATGATTGCGAAAACAGAATCTTGGATAGCTCGTCAAGGCCGAGGTAGTTGGGCACGATATAATCCGCGCCGGCTCCGATGAGGCGCTGCCGCTTCCATTCGTCAATGCGGAGGCAATCGGGTTCGTCCGAGGCAATTCCCACCGCCACGCCGCCCACCCGCTTGACCTCTTCGATTTCCACGTAGCCGTCGCCGAAACCCAGCAGGTGGGCGCCGCGCGTTTCCGGCAGCGCGAGGATGCGCTCCACCAGAATGCGCTTGGAGAAGCTGCGATAGTCGTCCAGCGCGCCGTAAACGCCGCCATCGAAGTAGCGCGCCACGTCGAGCAACCGGGCCTCCTCTTTCATATAGATCTCGTCGGTGCCGCTGGCCAGGTAAAGGCGCATGCCGCGGGCGCTCAGCGCTTCCAGGATGGCGCGCGCGCCCGGCACCAGGTAGCGGTCGGGAGAGCAGACGCCCGCGCGCAGGTCTTCCACGCGATGGCGGATCACCTCCCAGAGGCGGTCCAGGTAGCGCCGCTTGTACTGGAGCGGGTCGAGCGGTTCGCCTCCCCGCAGGCGCACCTCTTCGGCCAGCCGGATCATCTGGTAGATGGTTTCCTGACCGGTGAGGCGCCAGACGAAGTCTTCCACCACCTGGCGCAATTGCGCTTCGCTTTCGCCGCTGCGGCACTCGGCCAGAACTTCCACCATCATGGGGACCATCACGCCCATCCAGCCGCTGCGGATGAGCGAAAGCGTGCCATCGAAATCGAAGAGGGCCACTTTGGCGGAGATGGCGGACACGGGCCGGATGGCTTCAAGAGTGGGGGTCAAGTTCTATTGTAAGCTGCGCGGGCGAGGACGCACGAACCGCGACCGGCCCCGAAAATCTAGTACCATGACCTTGTTCCCGGAGGCGCCATGTTCGTCGTCCACAATTTCTGGCTCGCGACCCTGTTCTGCGTAATCACCATGCTGGGCTGGGGATCGTGGGCCAACACGCAGAAGCTCGCCGGCAAGGACCAGTGGGCGTTCCCGTTGTTCTATTGGGATTACGGAATCGGCGTGTTCCTGTTCGGGATTCTGTGGATGGCCACCCTGGGAAGCTTCGGCAGCGCCGGCATGGGCGCGCTGGACAACCTGCGGCAGGCCGGCGCCGCGCCAATCGCGCACGCTCTCTTCAGCGGCGCTTTGTTCAACGCGGCCAATATCCTTCTGGTGGTGGCCATCGATGGCGCCGGCATGGCGGTGGCCTTTCCGGTGGGCGTCGGCCTGGCGCTGGTCATCGGAACGGTGGCCTCGTACATTCAGGCCCCCAAGGGCAACGCCGTGGTGCTGTTTTCAGGAGTGCTGCTGGTGCTGTTCGCCATCGTCATTTCGGCCGTCGCCCACCACCGGCTGCCGCGCGGCGCCCAGGGCAGCGGCATGGGTGGCGTGCTGGCCGCCGTCGCCGCCGGCTGTCTGATGGGCTTCTTCTACCCGCAGCTCGCGACGTCGCTATCGCCGGACTTCTCCAACGCCCCCATCGTTCCCGGATTCCTGACCCCCTACACCGCCCTGGCCTTGTTCGGCGCCGGGCTGTTGGCCAGCAACTTCGTCTGGAACGCCGTCTTCATGCGCGCCCGCTCCACGCCGTATGCGGACTACTTCCGCGGCAGCGCGCGGCTGCACTCGCTGGGCATTGCGGGCGGATTTCTGTGGATGATTGCTTTGTGCCTGAACCTGATCGCCTCCGGGGTGGTCGGTCCGGCGGTCTCTTATGCGCTGGGCCAGGGTGCCACGCTGGTAGCGGCCATCTGGGGAGTCTTCATCTGGCGCGAATTCCGCGGCGCGCCCAAAGGAACCGGCTGGCTGATTGCCCTCATGTTCGCGGGCTACGGATGCGGCCTGGCGCTCATCGGCATGGCCACCGAGTGAAAGGCGGGAGCGGCCGCGTCACAGCACGCCGTTGTCTTTCAACAATTGCCGGAGCACCACTCCGAGCTTCAAAAACTCATCGTAACTGGGCGGCTTGCGGAAGTATCCGGCGCCGAATTCGGCGGCCTGGCTGCGGTCGTCCGGGGAATCCGAAGAGCTGACCACCAACACCGGAACGGTTTTGAACTTCTCGCTGGCGCGCAACCGGCGGAGCACCTCGAAGCCGTCTACCTTGGGCAGGTTCAAATCGAGCAGCAACACCTGCGGGCAGGGGGCGCGGGGGTCCTGTTCCGCCCTGGTAATAAACGCGATGGCCTGTTGGCCATCGGGCGCCATGTGGATTTCCAGCGGCAGGTTCTCCATGCGGATGGCTTCGCGCACCAGCAGCGCGTCCGGCAGATTATCCTCAGCCAGTAGAAGACTCCACCGCAGCGGGCCGGACGGTTGGGGCGTGCCGGGGGACCGTAAAGTAGAAGGTTGATCCCTTCCCGGGCTCGGATTCGACCCAGATTCGTCCGCCATAGCGCTCAACCACCCGCTGGCAAATAGCCAGTCCGATACCGGTGCCGCTGTAGTTTGTATCGTGATGGAGCCGCTTGAATACGCCAAAGATTTTCTCCTTATATTGGGCCTCGATGCCGATACCGTTATCCTCGACCGAAAACAACCAAAACGCACCCCGGCCGGTTGCGGAAATGTGGATGCGCGGCGGGTTTTGGTCCCTGTATTTCAGGGCATTGCCAATCAGATTCTGCAACACCTGCTGCAAATGCGCCTCCCCGATGTACACTTCCGGAAGCGGATCGCAGGTCACCGTCGCACCGCTTTCGCGGATGGCTTCCGCCAGGCTCGCAAGCGTGTGCTTCAAGACGGCGCTTGCATCCACCGGCGCCTCGGTGATCTCGGCCATGCCGGCCCTGGTATAAGCGAGCAGGTCGTTGACGAGTGTTGCCAAACGGCGACCGCCTTCCCTCAGGAATCCCAGGAACTGCTGTCCATCGGGATCTAATAGATTATGATACCGCCTCGCCACGATCTCGCTGTAAACGGCTACATTGCGGATGGGCTCCTGCAGGTCGTGGCTGGCGGCATAGGCGAACTGCTGGAGGTCGTCATTGGCCCTCCGCAGCGCCTGTTCTTTCTCCTTTTGTTCGTGAATATCGGTACTGGAGGCGATCCACATCGAAATCTCGCCCCGCCTGTCGCGCATCGCCTGCGCGCGGCTCAAGTGCCAGCGGTACTTTCCGTCTGCGCGGCGAAAGCGGTGTTCCAGGTGGAAGGGCTCGCCGGTATCGATGGAATGCCGCCAGGCCCGCAGGTTCTCCGGCAGATCTTCGGGATGCACGAATTGCGTCCACCCCCAGTCCTTGATCTGACCGAAAGATAGCCCCGTAAATTCCAGCCATTGGCGGTTGAAGTAGTCCACATCGCCTTTGGGCGTGGCGGTGAAAATCTTCTGGGGCATCGATTCGGCCATGAAGCGGAACCGCTCGCGCTCGCGCTTAAGGTCCTCCTCCCGCGACTGGATGCCGGCCAACATCTCGTTGAACCGGTCCACCAGCACGCCCAGTTCGTCGCCGGACATTTTTTCGGCGCGCGTGCTGTAGTCGCCGGTTTGGGCAACCAGGGTGGTGGCGCGCACGAGCTGCGCGATGGGCGTCTCGATCACCGCGCGCAACCTGGAGGAGAGCAGAAAGGCCAGTATGCTCGAAGCCAGAAGCACGCCGAACACGGTGCTGCCGAACAGCTTGATCCGCTCGGTGACCTCGCCAAGACCATAGAGCAGCATCAGGGTCCCCATCCGGTGGCCGCTCAAAACAATCGATTGCGAGACGATCACGCCATCGTGCGTGAATCGGATTTGATCCTGGGTATCCACCGGCGGGCATCCCGAAATGCCCGGGCGCGCGTAGCCGGCCAGAATCGTTCGATTCGGTTCATAGATACACGCGCTGAGCACCTGATTGCGTGCCCGCAAGGCCCCCAGCGTCTCCGCGGCGGCCTGCGGATCGTTGAAGGCTAATGCGGCGGTGCTGTTGTCGGCGATGATCTTCGCCAGCGCGGTCAGGTCGCGGCGCAAGTACTGGCGATAGAGGATGGAGTCGGTGAGAACGATGCCCAACCCGGCCAGCAGCAGCGCCACCGTGGTGGTCACCATGATCATGATCACCAGCTTTTGCTTGATCGGGATGTCGCGGAACGTTCGCATGCTTCGCCGGGTCATTTTTCGATCGCTCTGGCTACACTCAACAGCTTGGAGCTCAGCTTGAGCCCGGCCGCATTCGCCGCGCCCTGGCTGATATCGAAGCGCACGCGGCGGCTTTCGATCACAAAACCGATTATGCCGCCATCGTGAACGAAATTGGCGCCTTCGCCGACCGTCAGCACATTGTGTAACGCGCTCAGCGTTTTGGTGGCGTCCTTTCCGGATTCCTGGGTGAAGAGAATCTGGCAGGCCTGCTGCGCGGGAAGCTCGCTGATTCTGCGCACCACCAGCTTGCGGCCGCTCACCGTTTCTCCCTGCACCAGGTCGTCGATGACCCGGCCGAACGGGTCTTTGCCCAGAATGCAGATCGCCAGGGGCGCGCCGGAATCCGCAAAGGCGCCCGCGGGCCACTCCACGAACTTCGCAAAATTCAGCAGGAAGGCGGCTTTGACCTCATATTCCAGGGTTTGTTCCGCCAGCGCAGAATGCGGCGCCATCCACCAGCCGGCACAGACGATGCAGCACAGCGCAAATCGTGCAACCCAGCCCAACGGCTTGCGCCGGGAACGACGGCACGAAAGCCGCAACCGTACTTGGTAACCCGTGTCCTCAGGGCGCATGGTTCACTTGCTGGCCCAGGACAGGCTGGCGTACACGCTCCGCCTGATGCCGACCGGCCCTCCGGGATCGCCGATATATTCCACGTGCGACGGCTGGAACAGATTTTCCCCCACCAGGGAAAGCCCCACGTGCCGGCTCATCCGGTATCCGATTCGCGCGTCGCCGGTGGAATACCCGCTCACGCCTTGGTAAGGCAGAGCGCTGACAAAGCGATAAATCAGATCGAGCTGCAGCTTCGGGGAGATGTCGAATGCCGAGTCCAAACTGACCTCGTGCTGCGGACTCGACCCCTGGTCGCTTGTAGGGCCCAGCCCGAGGCTCGTGGTGGGCGCCTGCTTCAGAGACATCCGCAGAAACGAGTAGGACCCGCGCAGCGACCAGAACCTGGCCGGCTGCCACTCCGGAGCGATTTCGCCGCCGTAGGTAGTGCCGTACAGGTCGTTCTGGAACTGGGCGGGCAGCAGCAGATAGGTGGGCGGCGGCACGGGCGCCGGATAGGGCAGCGTGGTTTCCAGGGAGTATCCGCCGGTGATGTCCTCGCTGAAAAGATCGTGGTAGTGATTGAAGAACGCCGCCAGGTCCAGGTAAACGCCTTTCCCGATCAGCCGCCGATAGCCCGCTTCGTACGCATTGAGCTGCTCGGGAGCGAATTGGGGATTGGCGTTGAAGCGCGCGAAGACCGGCGTTCCGTTGGCCGAACCAATCAGGCTCGACAAGTAAAAATCCTCTTCAGCGTCCGAAGGGGTGCGCAGCGCATGGGTATACGAAATCCACCAGGTCTGCTGCTCCGAGGGCGTCCACATCAGCCGCACGCTGGGCTCGGCATTGAAACCGGTATAATTCGTGCGCAGCACTTTGCTGCCGAGGGTCAGCATCAATTTCCGGTCGATCACGTCGATGTCGTCTTCCAGAAACGCCGAGAACAGGTAGTCGGTCTGGTGCAGCGGAAAGAACACCAGCCCGGTTGTGACCTCATCAAACCGCCCGGCGCTGACTTGGGCACCGACTCCGTAGAGAAGCTCCTGGCGGGTTCCCAGTTTGGTTCGTTCCAGGAAATCTACGTCCACGGTGTCGCGATTGTCGCCGAGATTCGGCTCCAGCCGGTTGGTCCGGTCGTAATATACCTGGAGCTGAAAATCGTTGCCATCGCTGATGGTTCGCTTCCACTTGAAGAGAACATTTCCGCCCGAAAGTTGCTCGTACCCATCCACGTTCCCGGTCGAAGGCGGCGTGTAATTGGTTGCCGAAACCCGCTCGCCGTCTTCCTGCTTATAAGCATCGCCCTGCAAAGTAAACGCGTCGTGCGGGCCGCTCGTCCAGTCCATTCGGAACCCGCCTTGCACGCCCCGCCAAGCGTCGAAATTGTCGCCATCCGGATGGTCATCCGGACCGCGCGTGAATCCTTTGCCATAGACCCGCCAGGTGAGGCCGTTGCCATCGTCTCCGCCATAGCGGGAATTGAAAAAGCCCTGCTCCTCATTTCCGCCTCCCGCGGAGGCGTATGCGCCCTGGGTGTCTTTGCTGCTCTTGGTGATGATATTGATCACGCCATCCACGGCATTGGGTCCCCAGATGGTGCCGCCGGGGCCGCGAATCACTTCGATGCGGTCGATGTCTTCGAGCAGCGTGTCCTGAACTTCCCAGTAGG
Source organism: Bryobacteraceae bacterium (assembly GCA_035505095.1). Classification (GTDB taxonomy): domain Bacteria; phylum Acidobacteriota; class Terriglobia; order Bryobacterales; family Bryobacteraceae; genus JOPF133. The sequence continues at coordinate 47,194 of DATJRE010000318.1, forward strand.
TGCCGGCGAACAGAGGCGTGTAGACTGTGCGCCCATCGATCAGGACCAGCACGTCTCGCGAGAGCCGGGTGCCGAAGCCGCGAATCCCAATGGACCATTTGCTGGCGTCGATCTGGGCCACCTCGACGCCCGGCGCCAGCCGCAACGCATCCGGAATCGTGGTCACGCCGGAACGGCGGATGTCTTCCCCGGTGATCACATAGATCGCCACCGGCGACCGCAGCGCAGGCGTGGGCTCTTTGGATGGCGAGGTCACCTCGATTTGCGAAAGCTGTTCGAGGGTCAGCTTCTTGAGCGCCGAGGGTGGGGTCTGGCCAGCCGCGCCCTGCTGAGAATCGTCACCCCTCACCGCGGGTAAGAACCAGAGGAGCAGGAACAGCACCCGCAGTCCCTTCTGCGGGAGAGATCGAACCGGAACGCCGGGGAATGGCATACAAGTATTTGAGTGTACCTGCAATGGCTTACGCCGGACTCCGCGGGCGAGGCGAATCATGCGAAACCCCGCCGGACAGGCGCGGGAACTGAATAGAAAAATACCAAAGGCAGCGCAGGATCGCGGGGTCAGCCTTCGCTTGCGCGCGGGCCGGCGCCATAGTTGGGCCGGCCCGTGCCGTTCAGGTGCGCGGCCGGCGCCCGAAGACGCCGCCACCAGCGCCTAAGCCGTGGCCTGCCGCGCCACCACTTCCAGCCGCCGCTCCTCGATCTCCTGTTCGCGGATCAAAAACTTCTGCACCTTTTTGCTCACCGTCATGGGGAATGAATCCACGAAACGGATGAACTGCGGGATTTTGAAGTAGGCGATCTTGCCGCGGCAGAAATCCTGGATCTCCGGTGCGGTGGCCTGCTCGCCGGTTTTCAGCTTGATCCACGCCAGGACTGTTTCGCCCAGCTTGGCATCCGGCAGCCCCACGATATAAACATCGGCGACCTTCGGGTGCGTGTGCAGGAAATCCTCCACCTCGCGCGGATAGATATTCTCGCCGCCGCGGATGATGGTGTCCTTCGACCGCCCTTTGAAACTGAAGTATTGGTCCGGCCGCATCACCGCCAGGTCTCCGGTATGCAGCCAGCCTTCGCTGTCGATGACCTTGGCAGTGGCCTCCGGATCGCCATCGTAGCCCTTCATCACCAGGTAACCGCGGGTACACAGCTCGCCCTGACGTCCGATCGGCAGCCTCTCACCGGTCTGCGTATCCACAATCTGGATCTCGGTATTGGGCAGCGCCGTCCCCACCGTGGTGACGCGCAGCTCCAGAGGATCGTCCGCCCGCGACATGGTGATGCCTGGGGAAGACTCGGTCTGCCCATACACGATGGTGATTTCGGAGCAGTGCATGCGCTCGACCACGCGCCGCATCACCTCGATGGGGCAGGGCGCCCCCGCCATCACCCCGGTGCGCAGCGAAGTCAGGTCGAAGCGCGCAAATTCGGGGTGCTCCAGTTCCGCGATAAACATGGTGGGGACGCCATAGAGCGCGGTGGCCCGCTCGCGATGAACGGCGGTCAACGTGGCCAGCGCGTCGAACTGCGCCGAAGGCAGAATCAGCGCGGCTCCCGAAACCACCGACACCATCGACCCGATCACCGACCCGAAACAATGGTAGAGCGGCACCGGGGCGCAGATGCGGTCATATTCGGTGGCCTTCAGTCCCGCCGCCATGGCCTTGCCGTTATTCAGCAGGTTGCGGTGGCTGAGCATCGCGCCCTTGGGAGCGCCGGTGGTGCCGGAGGTGTACTGGATATTCACCACGTCGTCCGGCGCGGCGGCATCCGGCGGGAAATCGGCGCCGCCGGCCAGCATGGCATCCCATGACGGACCGCCCAGCCAGACGATGTGTTCCAGGGGCAGGCGGTCGCCGTTGCGCGAATCGGCCAGAATTTCGCGGTAGTTGGCGCGGGAATCCTTCTCGTGCAGGAACAGGGCGCGAATGTGCGATTTGGCCAGCACATAGCGCAGCTCGTGCGAGCGGTAGGCCGGATTGACGTTCACCAGGACCACGCCCGCGCGCGGCGCGGCATATTGCAGCAGCACCCATTCCAGGCAGTTGCTGGCCCAGATGCCGGCGCGGTCGCCCGGCCCAAGGCCCAACCCGGCCAGGCCGCGTGCCGCTCGGGTCACCTGGCGGTCCAGTTCGCTCCAGGTGAGGCGCACCCCTTCGTGGCACACCACCAGCGCTTCCCGATCGGGAAATTTCCGGGCGGTTTCCGCGAGCGCTTCACAGAGGGTCAAATTGAGAAGGGGCGCATCCGGCCCCCGCAGGTAGCTGAGCGCTGCGGCCTCAGGATCCTGCTCGGCAGTTTCGGGCACCACGCCTCAGTGTACTCGATGGCATGGATGCGTGATCAGGGTCGTTTGTCACGCTACCTTTTCCGCAGCTTCACAGTATAATGTCGCCAATCGATGAAAGCCTTCCTCGCCCTTGCGACGCTTCTGATCGTACCGATCCTTCCAGGTTCCTCGACGCTCCCGATCCCGTCTGGCAGCATCTATCTCGGCGTCTGGGCCAATCCCAACTCCGCCAATAACCAGGAAGCCGCCATTGAACTTCTGGAAGGTCCCTCCGGCGTCAACCGCCCCTTCGCCCTGCACCTCGGCTACTACGGCTGGACCGCGCTCTCCCAACTCCTCAACTCCGCAGGCGTCTTCCAACCCGACGCCGCCCTCCAGGGCGATATCGACCACGGCCGCGTGCCGGTCATCTCCTGGACCTGCGACCGCGCCCTGGTCAACTCCGATCACATCATTGCCTCCGCCGACCCTGCCGAAGACGCCGTCATCAACGCAACCGCCAAGGCCCTGGCGCAATATCCCGGACCTGTCCTGCTGCGCTGGTTTTGGGAATTCAATCTCATCCAGGCCAACGACGGCAACCAACCTTGCCGCAACGACAACGGCAGCGCCCCCACCCAACAGGTGTATACCGATTTCATCGGAGCCTGGCAGCATATCCACCAGCTTTTCCAATCTGCCGGCGCAACTAACGTAATCTTCCTCTGGAACCCCGGCCACTACACCGACGGCAATCCTAACGACCCCCACGACTACTACCCTGGCAACGAATACGTCGACTGGATCGGTATCGACAGCTACCAACGCTCCCAAACCGAGACCTTCGCTTCCGACATCGGCGTCTTCTATACCGACTTCACGGCCAGCCAGTATGGCGGCAAACCCCTGATGGCCGGCGAAAACGGCTCGGCTGCCGAGACCGTTTATAACGCCGAACTCCAACCCGCCTATCTGGCCGGCATCGTTGCCGACCTGAAATCCGGCCTCTACCCCGCCCTCAAGGCGTACTGCTACTTCGACGCCCCCGGCAATGCTCCGGACGATTGGGTTCTCGACGCCCAAGGTCTCGCCGAATTCGCCACGATGGGCGCGAGCCCGTCCTTCCTCCCCGCTCCCACGCTAACAGCCGCGGCCAACGGCGCCACTTATTACCCCGGCGGCCTGGTTTCCGGCTCCTGGGCTTTGGTGAAAGGCGCGGGCCTGAGTACCGTAACCCGTATCTGGAATGCAGCCGACTTCAGCGGCAACAATCTCCCCACCAATCTGAGCGGCGTCCAACTAACGGTCAACAATATTCCCGCCGCGATCTATTACATCGATTCCTCGCAAATCAACTTCCAGGTGCCGGCGGGCGTCACCGGCCAGGCAGCCATTCAAGTCCACTACGCCGGCGCGTTGAGCAATACACTCACCACCACGGCTGCCACCAGTGCTCCCGGCCTGTTCCCGAATATCCAGGGCACCACGGTCTACCCCGCCGCGGTATTTCTGGACGGGGCCTATGTAGGCAGCCGGCCCGCCAATGCCGGCGACGTAATCGAGCTATACGCAACAGGGCTGGCCGTGGAACCCGCTGGAATCATTCCGACCCCCGCGACCATTCAAGGCGTAACCGTGACCCTCGGAACGACCATAATCCCCGCCGAATACGCCGCCCAGACGGGTTATGTGGGAGAATTCCAAATCAACTTCACGGTGCCCAATCTTCCGGCCGGCTCCTACCCGGTTTCCATCCAAGTCAACAGCGTTTCGTCCCCGGTAACCGTCAACACCACCCCGCCACTCCAACTGACCATCCCCATCCAGTAATCACGGCGCAAGCTTGCGATCACCATGGCTTGCCCCGAATGTCCTCCCGGTTAACGCTTTTCCCTCTGGCGCCGTCTTTGCCACAGGATCGGTCTCCCGGCGTGGTCCGGAGGGCGCCCTGGAGGCCCGCTATGATGATGCTGGTGTCCAGCGAATCCGGCGAAGACCTGGGACTGGTACGTGCCGCGGCAGCCGGCGACCGGGCGGCTTTTGGGGAGTTGTACGTCCGCTACGCACGCATGGTTCACGGCATTCTGCTGGGACGGGTACCGCCGGCGGAGGCCGAGGATATGGTGCAGGATGTCTTCATCTCCGCCATGAAACAGCTTGCCGGGCTGCGCACCGCGGCGGCCTTCCCGGGCTGGCTGGCGGCCATCGCGCGCAACCGCGCCATGGACTACTTTCGCGGATCGCGGGAGCGGGTGCCGCTGGATGAAAAACGGCCGGCGGGCAAAAACGGGATCGAGGACGCCTTTCTGGTGCTGGACGTGGTGCGGCGGCTGCCGGAAGCCTATCGCGAGACCCTCATCCTGCGGTTGGTGGAAGGCATGACCGGACCCGAAATTGCCTTGCGCACCGGCCTGACGCCGGAATCGGTGCGGGTCAATCTTTGCCGCGGAATGAAGATGCTGCGGGAGCTGTTGGGAGGCATGCAAGCGAAATGAAGGACGATTACCTGTGGGACCGTTCCGGGCCGCCCGACCCGGAAATCGTGCGTCTGGAAAAGACCCTGGCGCCGCTGGGCTACCGGCTGGGGAGCCCTGCCGGTGCCGCGCCGCCCTTCTGGCACACTCCCCGCCTGTGGTGGCTGGCCGCGGCGGCCTCGGTGCTGATCGCTGTATCGGCCTGGCAGATGCGTCTGCTCCCGGCGGCGCCCACTGCCTGGCAAATCTCCCATATGCAAGGTCCGGCCCGCCTGGGCAGCCAGGCCGCAGCCCCCTCCATGACGCTGGCCGCCGGACAGCTCCTCCGGACCGGAGCTTCCGGCGACCTGACCCTGGAAGCCGATTCGGTGGGCCGTGTGGACCTGGGTCCCGATTCGGCGTTGCGCGCCACCTCCAGCAAAGCTCTGGAGTTGCAGCGCGGCAGCCTGCACGCTTTCATCTGGGCAGCGCCGCGCGAGTTCGTGGTCAATACGCCCTCGGCGCGGGCGGTGGATCTGGGCTGTGAATACACCCTCACGGTGAATTCCACCGGTGATGGCCTGTTGCGCGTCTCGATGGGCTGGGTGGCCTTCCAGGCGGGCGATTTTGAAGCCTTCATTCCGGCCGGCGCCGAGTGTGTCACACGCCTCCACGGCGGCCCGGGCATCCCGTATTTCGAAGACGCGGGCGATCCGTTCCGGCAGGCCTTGGCAGCCTTCGAAGCCGGCCAGGAGGGTGCGCTGGGCGCTCTGCTCTCGAATGCGCGCCCGCGCGACGGCCTCACCCTCTGGCACCTGCTGACCCGCGTTCCCGCCGCCGAGCGCGGACGCGTCTTCGACCGGTTTACGGAGCTGGTGCCGGTATCGCCGGAGGTGACCCGCACCGCCGCGCTGGCCAAGGATCCGCAGACCATTAATCGCCTCTGGGATGCCCTCAACCTGGAAAATACCACCTGGTGGCGCGGCTGGGAACGGCCCTGGAAGTAGCGCGTGCCGCTGCCGGGCGGTGTCGCCAGAGGGCGCGTAGGAAGCGCCGAGAAGAGCAAGAGAAAAACCAAGAGTAAACCAAGAGAAAACCGCGTCATGGAAATGCCTTAGAGGCGCAGGGCCAGGTTGGCGGCGGAAGCGCGGGCTGCGGCGGCGGGCGCGGGGGTGGGGGCGCGCGGTGGGGAGGGTGGGACGGCGGGAGCCTGCGGTTGCGCCTGGCGGGCCGGCGCGGGTTGATCGGGAACGGCGGACAGGAACGGGCGCTCGGCTTGCAGAGAGAGCAATTCCTTGACGGCGGAGCGGTAGGAGCGCTCGGCCTGGGCCTGATAGCGCAGGAAGACCTTGAAGGCTTCGGTTTCGAGGACCGAGTGGAGTTCTTCGCCCGGAGGGTTGGCGAAGAGGCTGGCTTCGAGACGCGCGGCGCGCAGCATGGATTGGCGGGCGAGGGCAATGCGCTCGACGGCCATGCGCTCCTCGGAGCCGACGGGGCGATAGAAAGCGATGAGGTCTTCGCGCAGGCGGGCGAG